>JAZRNJ010000365.1:0-1984 GCA_045648125.1 Acutalibacteraceae bacterium | reverse complement strand
GCTCTTGATGACGGTTCAGGCAGAGGTGTTACAATCCTTGCAGCAGTTGACTGTCTCGGTCTTGCTAACGAAGATGTAAGAAATATCCGTGCAGCAGTTCTTGCAGCACTTCCCGGTGTTAATGTTACAAGCATCAACATTTCAGCAACACACGTTCACAGCGGTATCGACACACAGGGTATTTACACAAACACATTCGGTCATGTTTTCCAGAACCTTTTCTCAGCTTTCTTCAGCCTTGATTGGCTCTGCGACCCTGTTGATACAAAACTTCTCCAGACAATTGCTGATCAGACAGCAGCTTGTGCAAAAGAAGCAGTTGCAAACATGAAAACAGGTACTCTTACAATTTCAAAAACAGACATCGGTGATTATGTACGTGACCGTACAAATCCCCAGGTTATGATTGAAGATATGAGCCGCATTATGTTCACACCTGATGATGGTTCAAAGGGTACAATTCTTTCTAACTTTGGTTGCCATCCCGAAACAGTAGGTTACGGCACACAGATTATCACATCTGACTTTGTATTGTATATCGAAGAAGTTGTAAACGAAGCAGGTTATAACTTCATCTATATGCAGGGCGCAGTTGGTACATACACAGAAGACCAGCACTATTCAAACGATGGTCTTGACCTTGACAGATTGAATTCAACACTCCGTTACTGTGAAGAAATCGGTTACATCCTTCTTGCAATCGGTATGACAGAAGATGAAATCAAAGCTTCAGGCCTGATTGATGAAGAAAGAGAAGCTATGGCAAAAGACAGCGAAGGCTACACACCTTGGTATGAAGGCGGTTTTGAAGCAGAAATCAAAACTATCGAACCTATTCTCAACGTAAAAATTGAAGAATTCCTTGTTCCTGTTGAAAATGGTGTTTACAGAGCATTCGGTAAACTTTCACTTGCAAACAACGTAATGTTTGAAGATAAAGACGGCAATATCGTTGCTTCAACAGAAGTTGGTTACATGGAACTTGGTAAAGATATCAAAATCGTTCTTTGCCCCGGTGAAACATATGCTGAACTTGTTCTCGGTGGACCTAACATGACTGAATTCCCCTATAAGAGTGCAAACGAAATTATGAACGACGGTAACGACGAAATTCTCGTATTCGACCTTGTTAACGATGCACTCGGCTATATTATGCCTGATCAGGATTTCGTATATCTTCGTCTTAACTACGATGCAGAAGATGATGAACTTTCATTCGGCGACAGCTGGGGACTTACATCAATCGGTGGTAGTGCAGCATCAGATATTTACGGAAAATTCTATGAACTTTACGATAGCGTAAGATAATTCAATAACAATTCAGGCCGGCACATAGTTGATATGTGCCGGCTGTTTTTTTGAAAAATATTTTTTCTTATGTTGAATTTTTTGTCGCATTATGTTATAATCCGGATGAGAGGTATTATTTGGTATTTATACTGAGCTTCTTTAAGTTTATCAAAAGGGAGAAATGATTTATGCAAAAATCAAGATTGGGTATACCTGCAAGTATGTTGGCTGTGTTTATGTTCCTTTTAGGTTTGTTTGACACAGGTTTTACTTTTGCTATTTTGGTAATTCTCGCTTTATATGTTCTTTTGGTAGAGCGTAGTGTTCTTCTTAAAAAATCAGCAGTTAAAGCAGTTGTCATTTCAGTGCTGTTTACTTTCATCGGTTTATTAATGAACTTTATTCCTACAATTTTCGGTCTTGTCAACGATGTGGTAGGCATTTTTGGTAAAAACATTGATTTCTCAATTGTAGACCATATAGTTAATATCGGTTTCACAGGCCTTGGTTTCCTCAGGTTTATTGTATTTGTTGTATTTATTGTTTTTGCAATTCTTAAAAAATCTCTTCCCATTCCTTTCCTTGAAAAGGCACTCAACAGAGGTTTTATGTCAACCGAAGAAGAATTCAGTGCATTCTGCGAAAGTATTACCGACTATTCTTATTCCACCGATATTGTTTTTGACAATGACGG
>JAZRNJ010000364.1:0-14700 GCA_045648125.1 Acutalibacteraceae bacterium | reverse complement strand
ATGAGTGAAATTGCTTATTCTACAGATACACGTTTCGGAAAAAGCAAAGATTTTGTAAAGGAAATTGAAGAAATCTGTTCAAAGGAAATTATTGCGACAGTCAAAGATGCAGAACCCATAGGACCTAAAAAAATTCTTGATATTCTTATTATTGCACCTTGTACAGGAAATACTCTTGCAAAACTTTCAAACGGCATTGCAGATACGTCTGTAACTCTTGGTGCAAAAGCACATCTGAGAAACGGACGTCCTGTGCTTATCGGTGTTTCAACAAATGATGCACTGGGTAATGCGGCAAAAAATATCGGTAATCTGATGAATTATAAAAACATATATTTCATTCCTATGAGACAGGATGACCCGTATGATAAGCCTAATTCAATAGTTGCTGATTTTACTCAGATTTATCCTGCAATGATAAAAGCACTTGATAACAAACAGCTTCAGCCTGTTCTGACTACACTCACTTGACATCAGAAAGATAAAAATGTAAAATATTACTGATGAAAAAGAGGGGTGCTGACAATGAATAAGATACTTTTTAAGGTAATACTTGTACTGCTGACAGTTTTTAATTTTATTTTTTCTTCTTCATTAAATATCAGTTACGATATGCTTCCTGTTAAATTTGAAATTGAAAGCGTAAACGACATATATGTGCCTGAAAATGAGAGCAAAGGTACTGTGTGCGAATACCCTACAATTATCAGATTGTGTCATCAGGAAAAAGAAGAAAATAACGGAATACTTCTGGCATCTTTTGAAAAATGGGGAGATACTTATCCTGTTTTCAGAAGTACCGATGATGGTGAAACATGGCAGTATGTAAGTACAGTAAAAGATAATCTTAACGAAGGTTACTGGAATGAATGGATGCCTTTCCTTTATGAACTTCCTTGCGATATGGGAGAATTTAAAAAGGGTACTGTAATTCTTGCAGCAACATCAATTCTGGGTGCAGGAGAGAATGTTTCAAAAAGCACCATAACGCTTTATTCGAGTACAGACCTTGGTGAAACCTTCAATGCTTTCTGCAACGTTGACGAAGCGGGTGGTAATGAATGGGGAGTATGGGAGCCGTATTTTATTTTTGAGGAAGAAACAGGCAGACTTTTTTGTTTCTATTCAGATGATTCAGACCCTGAACATTCACAGAAACTCGTCTATAAATATTCAACAGACCTTGTTTCATGGAGTGAAAAATTTGAGTGCGTTGCATGTGATGACTCATCACTCAGACCTGGAATGGTGTCCGTTGTAAAACTTGGTAACGGTGAATATTACATGGTGTATGAAATGGTAGGTATCCATGCTAATCCCATTTACTGTAAGAGAGCAAAATCTCTCGATGACTGGGGGGATGTGGCTGATTACGGAGAAATAGTATCAGCAACAAGCAAAACACTTGGCTCATCTCCGTACATTGCATGGACTCCCGAAGGTGGAGAAATGGGTACGCTTGTGCTTGTTGCACATCATCCCGTAAAAGGCGGAAGTAAAACAGGTAGTGATATGTTCCTCAGCTTTGATTACGGAAAGACCTTTGTACCGGTTGATAATCCCTTACCATATTCACACGACCCTTACGAGAGATGCTCATATAGTCCGTCACTTCTTTTCTCTCCCGATGGAAGCACACTCTATTATGTAAACAATCAACCGTGTTTTGACAGCACATACAAAGTAAGTCTTGCAAAAATCACAATAGACGAATTATCATAAATCTGACAACGACTTCCTTACAAAAACGGAAGTCGTTGTTTTTTTTTGTGTTACATATTACCAAGATAAGAACCGATGTTTTTTATTGCTTTTTCTGCATTCTTTTTCATGCTTGTCATTGTGGGGTTATTTGACATCATTGCACTGCCGATAAGTGCAGCACCACTGCCTAATGCCATGGCAATACCCACACCTGTCATAATGTTTTTAGTGTTTGCTTTTTTCAAAATTTTCTCCTCCTTTTTATTCTCTGTCTTGCGACAAAAATAGTTTTTGAAATTGATTTATTAAAATGTAAAGAAAATATTGAAAAAGAGGTTGTAAAAATGTTATAATAAAAATTGAAAGGATGATTGGAATGCCAACTCTGAACATTGTACTTGTAGAACCTGAAATTCCTCAGAATACAGGTAATATTGCAAGAACCTGTGCTGCAACAGGTGCAAGACTTCACATAATAGAACCAATGGGTTTTAAAATTGACGATAAAAAATTGAAGAGAGCAGGTCTTGATTACTGGCATCTGCTTGACATAACTTACTATAAGAATATTGAAGACTTTTATGAGAAAAATAACGGTGAATATTTTTATTTTTCAACAAAAGCACAGCATATATATTCTGATGTGAAATATCCTGAAAATACATATCTGTTTTTTGGAAAAGAAACGAAAGGTCTGCCTGAAGAACTTCTTCTTGCAAATGCAGACAGATGCGTAAGGATGCCTATGA
The DNA here is from genome assembly GCA_045648125.1 of Acutalibacteraceae bacterium. Classification (GTDB taxonomy): domain Bacteria; phylum Bacillota; class Clostridia; order Oscillospirales; family Acutalibacteraceae; genus SIG575. The sequence continues at coordinate 12,247 of JAZRNJ010000364.1, read as the reverse complement.
TAAATTCATCTCATGCACGCAGTCTTAATCTTTCAAACTGTGTTTGTGTAGGTGCTTTTGAAGTCCTCAGACAATGGGGATTTCCTGAACTTCTCTGTGAAGGTAAACTGACAAAATTTGATTGGTAATAGGAGGATGCTTTGTGAACTGGTTATGGAGTGGTAGCGGTGACGTTGTTTTTAAAACTGAAAGTGAACACAAAAAAGATAAACTGAAAAAAAGCATTCTTTTGTTCTTGGGTACAGGCGTCATTGTGGTATTTATTGCGGCGTGTTTCCTTATGCTTTCTTACGATTTTGACATGACAAATGTCATCGGTTCAGGAGAAAATGAAGTAATAGGTGAAGAAAATGAATACGTTGTAAAAAAAGTTTCAGGTGAAGAAAATATTTTTATGTACTGCACGGATGATGATGAAGAGAAAGTCACATTTATGTGTGCAGTCAGATTTGATATGGGCAGGAAAGAAATTAAAGTTCTGCCTCTTTCTGTCAGCGATAAAGTTTATAACTACAATGCAAAAAAGACAACTGCAAGTGCTTGTTACAAAGGTGCAGGTGTTCTGCAGCTTGTAAAATCTGTTGAAGAATACACAGGTATAGATTTTGATAAATATGTAGGTTGCAAAGAGGGCAGTGTTGAAGGTATTACTGCAAATTTCCCTCATCTTTCAATTGATTTCCCCAAAAACATGTCCTTCAAACGTGACGGCGACACAGTAACATTTGAAGAAGGAGCCCATGAAATTCCCGATGATGCAGTTGTGAAACTTCTTACTTATTCATCATCTTTTGCAAATCTCGATGAATTCAGAGGTGAAGTTCTCCTTGAAATGTTCAGACAGTACTTCAATGAAACATCACTTGAAAACAGAAATATTATTTATTCAAACATTATCAGTCAGACAGACAGCAATGTTTCTGTTGTTGACCTTGCAGAATACAAAGATTACATCGTAGTTCTTTCAAGCGACAGTGTGAAAAAGAAATACGTAGTTGCAGACAATCTTGAAGATTTCAGATAACACGGGAGTGAAGAAATGCTTAAAAAGTTTATTAGCGGAGCGTTAACGTTTTTTGTTATCATAGCTTCCGTTTTTCTTCTGTGGCTTTCTGTGTTTGACGGTCTGGATGTGATTGAAGAAAAAAACTCCATACCTGAAAAACCTCATGGAACTTTCACAGGATTTTATTATGAAAATCTTGAAGATACAGAAAAAATTGCCTATGAGTTAATTGTGGAAAAAATCGGACAGATGCCACTTAAAATTCGGATTCCTTATCTTGATGACAAAGGACTTTCACGTGTATTCGAAGCACTTATTTATGAAAATCCTGAGTACATTTTTCTGTCTGATAATTGTAAGGTGGAAACCAATGCTTTCGGTAAGTCATATTTTTTGCCTCAGTACATAATGACACTTTCTGAATATACAGAAAAACTTGAGGAACTTGAGACAGTAAAAAATGTTGTTGATATAAAAACTCATGGTGTTACAGATGCTTTTGAAAAAGAAAAGATAATTCATGATTATATCATCGAAAAATGTGATTACGTGGAAAAAACAGGTGGAGATTATTCCTCAATTTATGGATGTCTCGTGAAAGGTTCTGCTTCATGTGAAGGCTATGCAAAAGCAATGAAATATCTTCTTGATGAAGTTGAAATTGAAAATTATCTTGTAATAGGAAATACAACAGATGATAACGGAACATCTCAGGGACATGCATGGAATATAGTTCAGATTGACGGAAAATATTACCATCTTGATGTTACCTGGGATGACCCCATAGAAAATTCTGTTGAAAATAAATATGCTTATTTTAATGTTACTGATGAGGAAATTTCCGTAACACATGATGTGGAAAAAAGGTTTCTCGGCAAGTGTATAAACACAGAACATAACTATTATGTAAATAATTCTATTTATTTTACGTCATTTGACAGTACCACACGCAATGCTGTGGTCTCTGAACTTATAAAACAGGCAAACAGAAAGAATGATATAGTTTCTTTCAGAATGTCTGATGAAAACTCACTTGAAGAAGCAGAAAAAGAATTGTTTGAATTAAACGGGGTTTATACACTTCTTTCATCTGCAAACATATTGTCAAGTGAAAATCTGTCAACGGATAAAGTTATGTATGCTATTGATGAAAAGCATAACATAATTGTTATAACAGATTTTTTGTGTTGATTTAAGTTGACAAATATGATATTATTTTTACAGATAACAATTGCAGACAGGAGGTTTTTATATGTCACCGATTTATACAGACACTCTTTTAAGAGCAGATTGCCCTGAAGAAGTAGGGGTAGATACCTTTGTTTTGCGAGATTTTTTTGATGAATTGAAAAAAACGGGATACCGTTTCAAAAACATAATGATTCTGAGAAAGGGCAAAGTTGTTGCAGAATGCACAAAATATCCCTTCGTTGCAGAAATGCCTCATACCATGTTTTCTTTTTCAAAGGCTATAACTGCAGTTGCAATTGGTTTTGCAATTCATGAGGGCCTTCTCAGACTTGATACAACACTTGAAGACCTTTTTGCAGATACATACGATGAAAAGCTTATGGCAAAGAATAAGGGGATTACTGTACGTAATCTTCTGAACATGACTGCAGGTAAGTCTGTGAGCCTTTTGGAAAATAAAGAAAAAGGCAAATGGCTTGATAATTTTGTCAAGGCACGTTCTTATGCAAAACCCGGTGAAAAATTCAAATATATCAGCGAAAATACTTATGTTCTCGGCAGAATGCTTGCTAAAGTTTCAGGCCTTACAATCAGCGAATATCTGAAACCCCGTCTTTTTGAGCCTCTTAAAATGGACATACCTTTCTGGGAAAAGGACGAGCTTGGCTTTGATGCAGGCGGTTGGGGACTTTTCATGAATATTGAGGACATGGCAAAGCTTGGTCAGTGTTTCCTGCAGAATGGTGTATGGAACGGTGTTCAGGTAATTCCCGATGGTTGGGTTGAAGCTATGACAACACCGTATGTACGTGACCTTTACGGACTTGACGCTAAAGAACTTGGCTTCGGTTACAATACATGGTGCGGAAGAAATGACGGATATTATCGTTTTGAAGGACTTTATTCTCAGTTTGCATTTTTCTATCCCAGGGAAGAAGCATGTGTGGTGATTAACTGCAGCGATATTAAGCACAAGACACTTTTTGACCTTATAGACAAATATTTCCCCAAGGCTTTCAAGGACGATTTACAAGTGATTTCTGAGGATATTTCAGAGGAGTTTAAGGCAAGTCTCAGTACCTTCTCTTATGATATTCTTCCTGTATCACCCCGTAACTATGCAACGGAAAAAGGTCTCAATGACAAGATTTATAAAATGAGAAAAGTGAAAGCAGCAACAATGCTTCCTCTTTCTTCAACTTATATGCTTTCTTCAAAACCCGGTTGCATCAACAACATAAAGTTCAGATTTAATGATGATTATGCTGAGATGACATGGGATGAAAAAAATGTGGGTAAGAATGTTATCTGCATTAACCTTGACGGTAAGAGAAGAATAAGCAACGTCCATTTCGGTGATATGCACGTGCATGTTCTTGCTTACGGTGCATGGAGAGAGGACGGGAAACTTGAAATTCAGTTCTACACAATGGAAATTCCTGAGGTAAGAACATGGGTTATTGAGTTTGACGGTAAAAAAATCAAAATCAAAAACACTCTCAGTCCAAATCTTTATGAAACTCTTGACAACAAATACCGTTTTGAGGGAATGAAAACAAACTTCATCCTTGATACCGTGGCAAAAATTTCCAACTTTGCAGGAAATCTTCTCTTTGTCGGTGCAAACCTCAGCGGTAAACAGAAAAAATAAAACAAAAACCCTGTTCTCATCCTCCGGTTTAAACGAAGGTTTGAACAGGGCTTTTAAATGCCAAAAGATTATTAATAAAAAAGACCTTGCAGCTTGTTAAAACTGCAAGGTCTTTTTGGTTAAATCATTCCCTGAATGAATGCGTATCTTGTTTTTGACCAGTTTGTAAGATTGTTGAAATCAGTTGTTCTTTCAATTTCATAACGATAGTATCTGTCAAGAGGAACAAGTTCAACACAGAGACCGGGTTTGTTATAAGTTTGTCTGAACCAGTTTTCAAATCCGCCGCCGTAACTGTTAACATCTGTAGTTGAAGGAGAAATAACAAAACCACAGACCTGATTGAGTTTGTTTACCAAAGCTTCATCACGGGGAACAACTCCGTTTACAGAGTCTCTCCAATAAATGTTGTTGCCATAAAGATGCATTGAATACATCCATTCAAAATCGTGAATTTCACAGAGAGTCATCATTGCCTGTGTTTCAGGTTCTGAACCTGCTGATTTACCTCTGTAAGCCTCTTCGTCATTAACGCTATGACCTGTCGTAATTTTCTCCCACTCAAAGGGGAAGTTTCTGTTAAGGTTAACACCGTTTGCATTACGCTTATAATTAATATCTTTCAATGACTTGTCATAAAGAGTTTTCTTACCGTTTGTCACAATATCAAGTCCGTCAGGATTCATCATAGGCACAATGTAAAGTGTGTATCTGTCAAGCAGGTCCACCATGTCATAACTGCCGTATTTACCTGTTTTTGAATAATATGCTTCTGCGTATTCTTCAATACATCTCATCGTAAATGCAATGGTCAGATATTCACGTGAGTGTATACCGGCAGTAATAAGTGCTTTTCTTTCACCTCTGCCGAGTTTTACAAGAGGAATGGGAGAGCCTTTTACAGAATGTCCTACAACACCTGTGTTGATAAGTTCGGGATAGGTTTCTTCAAGCAAAGCCACATCTTTTCTTACCTGTGCTGCAGTATATGCCTTTTTGTATTTGACAATCATCGTGCTGATTTCACTTGTAACACTTACTCCGTTGAAAGCAGTAAATGTTATTTTTGTTGTTCCTTTGCTGAGAGGCTTAACCACACCGTTTTCATCTACAGTTGCAACTTCAGGGTTGCTTGAAGTCCATGTATTCTGCATTGATGCTGTATCTTTGGGTAATGTTACTTTAAGTTTGTAAGTATCTGCAAGGAAAATGGTCTTCTTTGTCACATTTATTGAAACTGAGGAAGGAGCATTTTTAACAGTTACTTTGCATATCGCTTTAAGACCTGCAGGGGTTTTTGCCATAATTTCTGCCGTACCTGCTTTGACACCTTTGATTGTGCCTTTAGTGGAAACAATTGCAACAGTTGTATCAGATGTGAAATACTCAATAGTGTCTTTGTATTCGTCAGAAGCACCATTGACTATAACTTCGTTTTTATATTCTTCGCCTACACCGATTGTAACATTTTCTTTACTGAACTCAATTTTTTCAGGTGCATCAGCAACGGTAATTTTACATGTTGCCTTCAGGTTGTTATAAGTTGTAAGAGTAACAATTGCTACACCTGCTTTGACACCTGTAATAAGACCTGATTTGCCGATTTTTACTATGTCTTTCTGCTCTGTAGTATATTTTTTCAGATAAGCACCTGCACCGTCATTGAGGAAACTGTCAAGGTCAACCGTTCCGCCCACAGGGATTGTTGCAGTTTCATGATTGAGTCTTACGCTCACAGGGGCTTCTTTGACTGTCACAACGCATGTGGTTGTAAGACCGTTGTATGAAGTCATTGTAATTGTAGTTTTGCCGGGTTTAAGTGCGGTTACATTACGTGCTGCATCAACAGTTGCTACAGTTTCATCGCTCGAAACATACTCATTTGAATATGAAGCAGAACCTTTGTCTGATGAAATATCAAAATTGTACTTTTCACCTACACCAAGAGTAAGTGTTTTTTTGCCAAGGCTGATAGTTTTAGGTGCGTTTCGTACATCTACCTCGCATTTAGCAACAGAACCGTCATATTCTGCAGTAATAATTGCAACACCTTTCTGAAAAGCAGTGATTTTTCCGTTTTCATCAACTACTGCAACTGAAGTGTTTTCAGAGGTATATACCGGCTTAACACCATTTTCTGCTACAAGCTGAAAAGTTTCACCTGCACCTGGTTTGATGTAAGTTTTATTAAGTTTGAGTTGGGGTTTTTCTGCAGTCTGAACCTTTAATGTTTCAGAATATTCTGTGTATGACTTGAAAACCCTGCCTGTTGAACCGCAAACTTTGTAATAGTAAACAGTGTTTGCGTCAACACTTTCATCAGTATACTTTCTGTTTTTTACGGAAGCAATCTGTTCAAAACCTTCGTTTTCAGATGTGCTTCTGTACACGTGGTAATTACTGACACTTTCGTATTCATCCCATATAAGTTTAACAGAATCCTGTGTAATTGTCTGTGCCTTTAAATTAAACTTATCAGCAGCAAACGCCGTCAGGGAAAAACATGAAACAAATGTTACCACACATAAAAACAACGATAATGCTCTTTTCATTTGTCCACCTCATAAATAAATTATATTATATTTATTATAGTATACCACAATTTTACATTCAATTCAATACATTGGAATAAATTATAGGTCCCCTATAATTCATGCCTGTTTTGTATAACCTTGATTGATAACCAAAAATCTCCCCTTGATTTTTTCAAAGGGGAGATGATGTTTTGAGTTTGATTTTATTTCTGATAAATCTTTACATAGTCAACGATGAATTCTGTTTTATAAGTTTCTTTGTCGAAATTTTCAAGTTTATCATCACCGGGGATTTCAAGAGAAACGATAACTTCTTCAGGTACCTGTGAAACGCCGTTGCCGAAAGATGTACGTGTTGTTTCAACGCCGTTGATATAGAAGATATATTCATCTTCAGTCCATTCAAGACCGTAAGTGTTGAATTCTTCGTAGATGTTGTTTCCTTTGAATCTGCCGAGATTTGCAGACTGGAAACCTTCCTGAACACCGTCAACACCTGCACAATGAACTGTGCTTACAATTGCGTTGGGGTCAGTATCGTCATAACACATTGATTCAAAAATGTCAATTTCACATCCGCCGATACCGCCCTGAGAGTATTCTGCTTCATAGGGGTGACTTGCCTGAATCCAGAATGCACTCCAGAAAGCATCTGCCTTGTTGCAGATGCAACGGATTTCAAAGTAACCGCGTGTATATCTCTCTTTAAGAGAAATCATACCTGCGTACCAACCTTCGCCGTATTCACCGTCTTTCAGATATTCACCTGTGATTGTCATTTTGCCGTCTTTGAGTGTAACCTGACTGGGGGCGTTGAAACCGCTTCTGCGAGAACCGTTACCTCTGTAGTTCCAAAGGTCTGTGTTGAGAGTATCGCCCTCAAATTCATCGCACATTACAAGGCTGTAGCCCTCAAGGTTCAGTTCCTGACCACGGGGAGTTGTGGGAAGTGAAAAAAAGAGCATTCCGAAAAGTTCGAGAATTGCCATTATTCCTGCAAAAAATCCTTTGATTGAAAAGGATGACCACATTTCTTTTGTCTGTTCAAAAATCTGAACAACTGCCCATGCTTCTCTGTAAGCAAGTCCTACTGTTTTATAAAGCCAATCAAACATAAATTAACCTTCTTTCTGATAAACTTTTACATAGTCGATTATAAATTCTGTCTTGTATGTTTCTTTGTCCATTTTCTCAAGTTTGTCTTCAGATGGTACAACAAGTGACATGAGAAGTGTTTCGTCAACCTGTGAAACTCCGTTGCCGAAAGATGTGCGTACTGTTTCTACACCGTTTACGTAGAAAATGTATTCGTCTTCAGTCCATTCAAGACCGTATGTATTATATTCTTCGCAGATATTATTTCCCTTGAAGAAACCAAGTCTTGCTGACTGGAAACCTTCCTGTACACCGTCTACACCTGCACAATGTATTGTCTGTACAACGTGAGGACCCCATATTTCATCATATCCGCAACTTTCAAAAATGTCAATTTCAGCACCGCCTACGCCACCTTGAGAATACTCGGCTTCGTAAGGATGACCTGCCTGAAGCCAGAAGGCACTCCACATATCGCCTTCTTTGTTGCAGATGCAACGGATTTCAAAGTAGCCCTGCCTGAATTTCTGAACAGCACCTACTTCTGCACCGTACCAACCTTCACCGAATTTGCCCTCTTTTTTATATTCTCCCGTAATGACAAGATTTCCGTCTCTTACCGAAACCTGCTCAGAGGAATATCTTCCGTTTCCCTGTACACCTTCACCACGATGAAACCAGAGGTCAGTGTCAAGGCTTTGACCCTCAAATTCATCACAAAGAACAAGCTTGTAACCTTCCAGGTTCAGTTCCTGTCCGTTGGGAGTGACGGGATTACCGAAAATCAGCATTCCGAAAAGTTCAAAGATTGCCATTATTCCTGCGAAAAATCCTTTGAAAGAAAAGGATGTCCACATTTTCTTTGTCTGTTCGAAAATCTGAACAATTGCCCACGATTCACGATAGGCGAGACCTAATGTTTTGTAAAGCCATTCAAACATTTAAAAACCTCCTTCAAAATGATTTTATAATATAATTTCCACAAAGTCAAATAATAATTAAAATATTTGAAAAATTTTGTAAACACTCTTTACTTATACTGTAAAATTTAGTACAATAATATACGTATAAATACACCCTTTGGTGTGAAGCGGAGGAAAATAGAATGAAAACTGTTTACAAAAGAATACTTTTGAAAATCAGCGGTGAAGTTCTTGCAGGTGAAGCAGGTCACGGAATTGACTTTGATACAACACTGGGCATTTGCAAAGCCGTTAAAGAAATTTCAAGAGCAGGAGTTCAGGTTGGCCTTGTAGTAGGTGGCGGTAACTTCTGGAGAGGCAGGTCAAGCGGTAAAATGGACCGTTCACGTGCTGACCACATGGGTATGCTTGCAACTGTTATGAATGCAACAGCTCTTGAAGATACATTTGAACAGATTGGTGTTGATGCTGTGGCAATGTCTGCACTCCCCATGGAGCAGTTCGCAGAAACATTCACAAGCAGTAAAGCCAAGAAATATCTTGAGGCAGGTAAAGTTGTTATTTTTGGTTGCGGAACAGGTAACCCCTTCTTTACAACTGACTCAGGTGCAGCTCTCAAAGCGGCAGAAATTGAAGCAGATATTCTTTTCAAAGCAACAAATGTTGACGGCGTTTACGATAAAGACCCCAACAAGTTTGACGATGCAGTAAAGTTTGATACTCTCACACAGGCTGAAATCCTTGAAAAAGACCTTAAGGTTATGGACAGCACTGCAGCAGCACTTTGCAAAGACAATAATATTCCGATTCTTGTTTTCAACCTTAACGACCCGAGAAATATCATCCGTGCAGTTGAAGGACAGAATATCGGTACAATAGTAAAATAATTTATAAACATAAATAATTTCAGGAGGCAATATTATGCAGACAGTATTTACAGCAACAACAGAAAAAATGGAAAAAACATTAGGCGCTCTTCAGTCAGAGTACGCTTCAATCAGAGCAGGCAGAGCAAGTGCAGCAGTTCTTGTCAGAATCAGCGTTGACTATTACGGCACACCCACACCCATCAATCAGCTTGCTACAGTTTCAGTTGCAGAAGCAAGAATTCTCAACATTCAGCCCTGGGATAAATCAGTTCTTTCAGCAATTGAAAAGGCTATTCAGACTTCAGATATCGGTATTAACCCCACAAATGACGGTTCTATCATCCGTCTTGTTTTCCCACCTCTCACAGAGGACCGCAGAAAGGAAATCGTAAAAGATATCAAGAAGAAGGCAGAAGATGCAAAAGTTGCTATCCGTTCAATCAGACGTGATAACATTGATAAACTCAAGAAAATGCAGAAAAATTCTGAAATCACAGAAGATGACCTTTCAAACGGCGAAGAAAAAATCCAGAAAATCACAGATGATTTTATCAAGAAAATTGAAGATAAAGCTAAGGATAAAGAAAAGGAAGTAATGGAAATCTGAGTTTCCGTTATAAGATAAATTTATGAAGAGTAAATTTGAACTCGCTTCTTTTGATGTTTTGCCCCGTCACGTAGGTGTTATAATGGACGGCAACGGACGTTGGGCAAAGCAAAGGGGACTTGAACGCTCGGAAGGTCATAAAGCAGGTGCAAATGTTTTCAGAACAATCTGCGAATATGCATGTGACCTTGGCATTGAGTGTATAACTTTTTATGCTTTTTCAACTGAAAACTGGGCACGTCCCGAACTTGAAATAAAGGGAATTATGTCACTTCTCCGTTCTTATCTCATGGAAGCACTTGAGCGTAAAAAAGAGAACGAAGAAAAGGGAATGAAAATCAGGTTTATAGGTGACGTAAGCCGTGTTGACAAAGAACTGCAGAGAATGATTAAAATTATTGAAAAGCAGTCTCAATCAAAAACAAGAACAGTTGTCAACATTGCTGTAAACTATGGCGGAAAACAGGAACTTCTCCGTTCTTTTAAAGAAATTGCAAAAGATATTGAGAGTGGTAAACTTTCTGCTGAGGATATTACAGATGAACTTGTTGAAAGCCGTCTGTATACTCCCGATTTTCCCGCTTGTGACCTGATAATCCGTCCCAGCGGTGAATACAGACTTTCAAATTTCCTTACATGGCAGTCGGCTTATTCAGAATTCTGGTTTTCAGATATTCTCTGGCCTGACTTTACCGTGGAAAACTTCAACGAAGCTTTAAGAGCTTTTGAACAAAGAAACCGTCGTTTCGGCGGAGTATAAATTATAATAAATCCGGTGATTACAGAATGAAAACAAGAGTAATTTCAGGCATTGTAGCTGCGATAATCGGAATAGGTGCATTGGTGTTGATGTTCACACCTGTTTATTCGATTTTTATAGCTTTCCTCAGTGCCGTTGCAACATTTGAGATAATGAATGTTGTACAGATTAAAAGTAAACTTATTATGACTCCTGCAATTATGTTGTCAGCCATAATGCCGAATTATTTTGAATACAAAGATATGCTTCCTTTCCACATACCTGAGGACGCATTTTTAGCATTGTATGTAATGCTTATGTTGGCACTTATGCTGAAAGTACATAAGAACACACGCTTTGAACAAGTTGCAGTAGCCCTTTATGCATCAATTTTTGTTCCGTATGCATTTTCTTCATTGGTCACACTTAAAGATATCAGTGTTACTTACGAAGGCGTATACACAAAAAAAGAAACAGTTTATATTGTTTTGTTTGTGTTGTTCTGTGCGTTTCTTACCGATACTTTTGCTTATTTTGTAGGTGTGAAATTCGGTAAACATAAGATGGCACCTATAGTCAGTCCGAAAAAGAGCATTGAAGGTGCAATTGGTGGTCTTGTGTTGTCATCTGCATTCAATGTTGCCGTTTTTGCAGGTGTTCGTGAATGGGTTTTCGGTGGCGAAAGTGCAATCAGCTTTACTTTTATCATAGTTATGTCTGTTATCCTTTCTGCAATCAGTATGCTCGGTGATTTATCAGCATCACTCCTCAAGAGAAACTACGGCATAAAAGATTTCGGCAAAATTATGCCCGGTCACGGTGGTGTAATGGATAGATTTGACAGCATGATTTTTGTTGCTCCCACACTTGCTGCGGCTATTAAATTTGTTAACATGTAATAATATATGAGGTAGTAGTATGAAAAGAATAGCTATTCTTGGCTCTACCGGTTCTATCGGAAAACAATCTCTCGACGTTATACGTATGAGAGGTTTTTCCGTTACTGCCCTTACTGCAAACAGTAACGCAGAACTTATTGAAGAACAGGCAAGAGAGTTTAAGCCCCGATATGTTGCTTTGCACGATGAAAAAGCGGCAAAGGATTTAAAAATCAGATTAGCAGATACAAATATAAAAGTTCTTTCAGGACTTGAAGGTATATGCGAATGTGCAGCCATTGAAGAAACTGATACTGTGCTTAACAGTGTTGTGGGAATGGTAGGACTTAAACCTACTGTTACTGCAATCAAAGCAGGTAAAGAAATTGCTCTTGCAAATAAAGAAACCCTTGTTGAGGCAGGTAAACTTGTCACAACTCTTGCAAAAGAAAATAACGTGAGAATTCTGCCCGTAGACAGTGAACATTCTGCGATTTTTCAGTCGCTTCAGGGCTGCGTTTCTCATTCTATGATAAAAAGACTTATTCTCACAGCATCGGGAGGTCCTTTCTTCGGTAAAAAGAAAGAAGACCTGAAGTCAGTTACAGTGGCTGATGCTCTTAATCACCCTAATTGGTCTATGGGTGCAAAAATAACCATCGACTCTGCTACAATGATGAACAAAGGACTTGAGCTTATTGAAGCAGCGTGGCTTTTTGATATGCCTGCGGATAAAATTGACATCGTAGTGCAC
>JAZRNJ010000363.1:0-8332 GCA_045648125.1 Acutalibacteraceae bacterium | reverse complement strand
ACCGCTTGGCCTCCGACTTATTGATGCAGGACAGCCCGGTGATATTCATTCAGGTGCTCGTTTTACATCTATTGATAAATTGAACTCATGTTATGTTCAGGTAGAGTCAGCTGAATTGTTTTATACTTTGAAAACACAGCATTTTGAGTTCACTTTCAGAGAAAGAACTACTGAAACAGCAGTCATTTCAGGTAATGCTCCCGCTTCACTGAGACCCTATGCTGTTGATTGGCCTTCAGTTATGTGGTGGTGGCAGGATAATAGCGGCACTTGGCTCAGTTGGACAAAGCCCGTATCAGATTACTATAACTTTACTATTGATATGAATGCCAACAATGAAGACTGGAAAGATGAATCAAATACAGTCGTAAGCACAGAAATGTATTATCTTGATGACGATGACAGAAGTAATGCCAAAAGAATGGTAGAAAGAGTTCTCGGTAAAAATGGTGCATTTGCTGACGGTTTCTATGTTCAGAAGGATAAATACACAAAAGAATCATGGGATAAATTCCTTGATGCACTTGATATGGCAAACCAGGTAATGTATGCTGTTCCCGGTGCAAACTATGGCTTTAAAGTTGCTTGTCAGAATGGTGCAAAAGCTGATGATAATCTTATCTCTGCTTTTAATAATCTTATTGAAGGTCCTTGTGATTGGACATCACATAAAGATCCGGTTGAGGGTGAACAGTCAACTTGTGGTAGTGGTGGTACAATGATTTACACTTGTATCTGTGGTAAAACAAAGACAGAATCTACAAGTGCATCAGAATGTATCCCGTCAGATGAATGGACAGTAATTTATGACGCTACTTGTACAAACAAAGGTGAAGAAGCACAACTTTGTATAAAATGTTTTACTCCTATAAATGTCCGTGAAACTGAACCTCTGGGTCATGATTATAAAACTACACTTGTGCCTCCTGAATGTGAAAAAGAAGGCTACACAATCTATGTTTGTACAAGATGTGGTTTTACTTATAATGATAATTATGTTGATGCAACAGGTCATACCTCAGGTGATGCTGTAATCGAAAATGTAATTGAAGCTACATGTACAAGAGAAGGTTCTCATGATTCAGTTACTTACTGTACAGTCTGTGAAGCTGAATTGAAAAGAGAAACTGAAAAAACAGATCTTCATCCTCACAAAGAAGGTGAGTGGATAGTAATTAAAGAACCTGCTGTGCGTGAACCCGGTATCAGAGCACTTTGCTGTGAGTATTGTAATGGTCAGATGGGTAAAACAGAATCAATTCCCGGACTTGACCCGTATTTCAACGCAGCAGCTGATACTATCATTGATGAAGAAAAAGGAATAATTTACGGACTTTCTCCTCAGCCTTATGATGACATTGAAGGTTATGTAGATTATGATGGTGGTAAAGAAAGCTATCTTGGATATATCCCAACTGAAAACGGTCGCGGTACAGGCACAACAGTTAATTTTATTATTGAAGATGAAATTTACCGCACATATAAGCTTGTAATTATGGGTGACCTTACAGGTGACGGTTGGATTGACCAGGAAGACGTTGATATATACGAAAAGTATGTAAACGGAGAAATCACTTTTGAAGAAGACTCTGCAAACAAATATGCTGCTGACTTCTTCTTCTGTGAAGGTGTCGGTGATACATACGACCTTGCTATGCTTTATGCAGCACAAACAGATGGTGATATGGCTGAAATCATGCAGAATCCCAACAACGAATTTATTGAGAAAGACGAAACTTTAACAGGCGATGTTGCTGTTACAACAGTTCTTAGCAGTAATAAAGTATCAGAAGGCGACGAGGTTACAGTAACAGTAAGACTTGACTCAGAAGATTACATTTCAAATGTTCAGGTTCCTGTTCTCTTTGATAAAACACAGTTTGAAATTGTAGGAAATGCTACATGCAGCGATTATCTTTCTTTTGCAAAAGATAGTCCTTTTGAAGGCAAAAACTATGTATTGAACGGTTATGCTGACAAAACAAATGGTTTTGCAATGACGTCTGATGACGATAAATGGAACACAGATGAAGCAAAGAATAAATATGGTTATGCTTATGCTACAGCAGTTTACAACATTGGTATAGGTGCTGAAGATGAGGAATATGTAAAATCTGAGAACGAAGGTTTTGTATCATTCAAGCTCAAAGCACTTACAGATGTTGAAGATGCTACAAAATCAGTGTTTGTTGACAGTGATTGGGCAAAAACAGAGGATAACAAAGAAGGATTACTTGTTGCAGGTCTGAAGAAGAATGCGGAATATGACATGTATGCAGCTATTGTTCCTTATGAAAACGTAACATTTACTTGTGAAACTGTATTCGAAACTTTTGTACATGATTCCGGTGAAATTCAGAAAGAAAATGAAGTTCCTGTTACATGTACAACTGACGGTTCTTATGACGAGGTTATTTATTGTACTTGTTGTACTCCTGCAGTAGAACTCCATCGTGAAACAATTACAGTTAATAAAACAGGTCATACAAACGGTGACGTTGTTGTTGAAAATCAGAAAGAAGCGGCAGGTTCATTCAATGCCCGTTATGACAACGTTATTTACTGTACTGTATGTAATTATGAAGTAAGCAGAAAAACTGTTTTTATTGAAGGCTCAAAAGTTTCAGGTACAATAAAATCATTTGATGATGGTATTGATAACAGTAATGATACAACAATCAAATTCTTCTATCAGGGTGAACTCGCGTATACCTTTGTTGTTAATGGTTCAGGCGATATAAAATATGAATTTACAGATATTAACCCAGGTGAATATTCTGTTGAGATTTCAAAGGTAAACCACGTAACACGCGTTATGCCTTCAGTATTTATCAGTAAAAATGCTAACACTAATAAATGGTCATTTGAAATTCAACTTCTTGGTGATGTTAACGGTGACGGTAAAGTAAATACAGTTGACGTTGCAAGAGTCAATTCACATGCTAAAAAGGTAACATTGTTGAGTGGTTACATATTACAGTGTGCTGATGTTAACGGTGACGGTAAAGTAAATACAGTTGACGTTGCACGTGTTAATTCTCAGGCAAAGAGAGTAAGTTATATCTGGCAATAATCAGTAAAATGTTTTCAGCCACATTCTTCGGAATGTGGCTTTTTTGTCAGATATCATTACTGAATAAATATTACATTTTATGATTTTTTCCGGATTATTGTTGAAAAATTTTTATAAAAGTGTTAATATATCTTTGTATAATTATTTATTAATGAAAGGGTTTTTGTTATGGGGAAAAAATTTATTTCATTATTGCTGTCAATAACAATTCTTATTGGCTGTTTTTCAATGGGTTTAAACTCTGTTGTAACTCAGGCAAGAGGTATTGGTGTGGGAACAGGTGCTGAAAGTTTCAATCCTGTTAAGTTCTCTGTCGGTAAAGAAGTTCTTACAGGGACTGAGGTTAATACGACACTCAGTGTTGAAGTTACAGATAAGAACTATAGTGTTAAAATCAATTCAATAAAAGCATCAATGGTTTTCTATGATGAAAGCGGTGCATCAGGAAATCTTAATGTTTCTTATACAGCAGGTACTATTGTAGCCGGTGCTGAAGTTTTTGAGGTTGTAGGTTCTCTTACTAATAATGTTAACTCTGTTGTCCGTTATACAATAGAATATGATATTCAGGATAAATCAGGAAATACAATCTGGAAAAACCTTACAGGTTATACTTATGCTTTAGTCAGCAGTAAAGAATCACAAACAGGCGCTGTAGGTACTTACTATGACAAACCCGGCAATCTTAGTGATGGTTGTTATTTTGATAGTCTTGATACACTCAACTCCTGTTATGTGCAGCAGGCAGAATTGATGTTGTATTATACAGTAAGAACGCAGTCATTTTCAAATTTTCATGATGCTCGTACAAGAGGTGTAAATGTAGTTTCAGGTAATGCTCCTTCAACTGTAGATACAATGCCTGATAATAATAATGCTGAAAGAGAAGGCCAAATGAATTGGCCTGAATGCAACTGGGGTGCAAAAACTGATAGTGGCAGATGGTTTAGTATGACTGAACCTTCCTCAGACTATTATAATTTCACAATCAGCTTTAACTCATGGAATGATGATTGGGAAAACCAGTCAAACATTACTGAAACAACTGAAATGTATTACATCAGAAATGCAGACCGTGTTGCAGCATATAATGCAGCTAATAAAATTATGAAAACCCAAAACACTTTTGCTGACGGATTCTACGTACAGAAAGGTTTATATACTGAAGAAAGTTGGAATAATTTTATTAATGCAATTGACATGGCGTATCAGGTTTCTTTGTCAGTTCCAAATGCAAACTATGGTTATAAAATTGCTTGTCAGAATGCACAGAATGCTGCAAGTGCTGTTGATAGTGCATTTGCTGCACTTCAGAAAGCAGAACATGATTTTGAAAAATATAAAGATGTGGTAAGGGTTGAACCTACATGTACTGAAACAGGGTCAGAGACATACGTATGTATCTGCGGTGAAGAGAAAGTAATTGAAGTTCCCGCAATCGGTCATGACCAGGGCAGATGGCAACTTTCCAAACCGGCAACATGTACTTCAGAAGGTCTTGATGAACTTGTTTGTACAAGGTGTAACTCTGTATCTGAATCAAGAGTGCTTTCTAAAATAGCTCATGAGTATTCAACTGTTATCACAGAACCTACATGTACAGAAAGAGGTTATACTACATATACATGTGTAAATTGCAAAGATACTTATACAAAAGATTATGTTGATGAAAAAGGACATTCGTGGAGTCACGTTGTTACTTCTCCGACATGTATAGAACAGGGTTATACAACCCATACATGTATCGATTGCGGTTATGAAACGGTAAGTTTGTATGTAAAACCCACAGGACATTCATGGAAACATGTTGTCACTGAGCCTACATGTACAACAAAAGGTTACACAACTCATTCATGTGATAACTGTGGCTTTGAAAGAAAAGATACATATGTGGATGCAAAAGGTCATTCTTCTGAAGAAGCTGTCAGAGAAGAAATCATTGATGCAACCTGTACAACTGAAGGTTCTTACGATTCTGTAGTTTATTGTGCAGTGTGCGATGCTGAAATTTCAAGAGATAAAATAACAGTTGATGCGTTGGGTCATGCTGATGCTGAACCTGTTAAGGAAAATGAAGTTCCTGCAACAAAAGATGAAGATGGTTCTTATGACGCAGTTGTTTATTGTTCAGTTTGTGGAGAAGAACGTTCAAGAGTAAATGTTATAGTAAAAGCTTACGGACATTACCCTGCAGGAAAAGTTCAGGAAAATGTTACAGAGGCTACTTGCACAACTCCGGGTTCATATGACGCAGTTGTTTATTGCACTTGTTGTACACCTGCAAAAGAACTCAGCCGTGAAACAGTTGAAGTGGAAGCTCTTGGACATAATCCTTGTGATGCAGTCAAAGAAAATGAAGTTCTTGCTACATGTGTGGCTGATGGTTCATATGATTTAGTAGTTTACTGTTCAGTTTGTGAGGAAAAGTTAAGTACAGAAACAAACAAAGTTGCTTCACCTGGTCATGAATATGACTCTGTTGAAACACCTCCAACATGTACAGAAGCAGGTTTCACAACATACACATGTATAGTTTGTGGTGATTTTTACAAAGAAGATTATGTTGAAGCTCCCGGTCATGATTATGAAGGTGTTGTAACTCCTCCTTCTTTTGATTCAGAAGGATTTACAACCTTTACATGTACTGTATGTGGTGATTTTTACACAGGAGATTTTGTCGATAAACTTGCAGGAGTTGCTGTTAGCGGTAAAGTAACAAGTTTCGGAAATGCTGATGATGTTGCTACTATTGCTCTCACACGCAAAGGAGAAAATGAACCGGCTTATGTAACAACAACAGCTTCAGGTAAAGATGTTGAATATTCATTTGAAGGTGTATCGTCAGGCGAATATACAATGGAAGTTTCTATGAAAAATCATGTAACACGTATTTATGATGTGGTTGTTGCTGAGGATGCTGTAACAGTTGAGGCGAAAATCCATCTTATTGGCGATATAACAGGTGATGGCAAAGTAAACACAGTTGACGTTGCACGAGCAAATGCACATGCAAAGGGTGTCGGCATTCTTGAAAGTTATGAATTTGCCTGTGCTGATATAACAGGTGATGGCAAAGTAAACACAGTTGACGTTGCACGAGCAAATGCACATGCAAAAGGTGTTACATCACTTTGGTAAAAGTAAATATATTTTGCGATTTTACTGAGAAAATAATAATACTTACGGAACAACAAAATGTTAAAACCCACCGAAATTTTTCGGTGGGTTACATTTTTGTCTGTATATTTATGAATGAAGGTAAGACGTAAGATTGAGATTTTTAATATCTACCGTACAGTCGTAATTTCCGTGAACTTCAAATCCTATGTTTGTGCCACCAATATAGAAATCTTCTGCACTGACCTTCACTCCGAAAGTGTCAGACTCATTTGCTTTTTTCATAGCATCTGCAATATGTGGTGTTAAATCAATTTCAATATGTGTCCATTCGTCAGAAACAAAAGGTTTTCCGTTTCTGTAAAGAGATTTACTTTTCAGGTTGTAAGTGTCTTTAGTGGAAAGGCAGTAAATCATCTGACCACTTGCTTTATCTAAAGACCAATAAGTGTCGTTGTATCCTCTGTTGTCAAAAAGGTCTGCACCAAACCAGATAAATTTGTTGTTATCTGTACCTTTTAAGTAGAAATATGAAAGGAACTGTACTGCATTTACGCCGTCTTTGTTTGTTGTATCAACAAAATCTTTAAGTCTTATATCAAGGGATAAAATAATTCTGTCGGCAGAACAGTTGTAAAAGGCCTTATCTTTTTCATTCAGTTCATAGTAGTTGCAGATAGGGGATTGTTCAAGTAAAAGGTGAGGCCAGTTTTCATAAGTAGCAGGTTCACCGTTGTAAATATTTGCTGCGTTAAGTCTCAGTGAAACAGATTTATCTTCGGGGTTGTAGGTTACAGTTTTTGTTAAACCGTCAGATATTGTATATTTTTCTTCTGAAACATTGTTTTCCCAAAGACAAGGACCGCTGTTCCATTGTGCAATCATCCAACAAGGTTCTTTTGTTGCTTCGTCATAAGTGAAATTACCAAGTTTAATACCTGCATTATTTTCGGTCTGTTGAGACATTACCGTAAAACCATTTTCAAAATTACTGTCATTAAGTAGTTCTTTTGTTTCATAACCCTTTAAAGGAATTCCGAAAAGTGAAGAGAAAGTTAATATAAGCATAAAGAAAAATGAAGAGATTTTCAGAAACATAATTTTACCTTCTTTCAATTTTTGTCAACAATATTCTATCACTAAATAAAATAAAAAACAATACAAAAAAATCAGCCCTGCAAATGCAGAGCTGAAATTATGTAAAAATTATTTCTTGCTGAGGATATCTTTGATGTCTTTAAGGAGTTTTTCCTGATTGAGTGTGCTTTCTTCAAGCTGAGTCTGACGAGCTTTAACTGCTTCAAGTTCAGCGTCTGCTTTTGCTTTTTCTTCTGCAGCTTTTGCTTCTGCTTCAGCAATTTTAGCAGCGTCAAATTTGTTCTTGATTTTCATAATAACACGAAGAACAACAAAGATGCAGAAAGCTGTGATGAGGAAATCAATAATTGTCTGGAGCCATGCACCCCACATGAAAGCAACTTCGGGAGTTACAACGTTACCTGCTTCATCAAGAACAGCTTCAGTCATAACAGTTTTCCAGTTAGCCAGGTCGCCTGTTTTCATGAACATGCCAACGAAGGGGTTGATGATGTTTTCAACAAGACCTGTAACAATTTTACCGAAAGAACCACCGATTACAACGCCGACTGCCATGTCAATGATGTTGCCTTTTGTAATAAACTCTTTAAAGTCTTTGAAGAATGTGCTCTTTTTCATTTTTATCCATCCTTTTTATATATTTTTCAACATTGTATCATAATTTTTCAGTAAATGCAATATTTAAAAATAATTACAATTCAATATATTGAAAAGTGGAAAAAATAGGTTTATAATGTTACCTGTATAAGAGTATTATGATAAACTCGGAGGGATATAAAATGAAAACATTCAAACGTTTTTTTGCATCAATCCTGTGTGTGGTTTTAGTGTTGACTGCAGCACCTTTGTCAGGCTTCGTTGGACTCAAGTTTCCTGAAATCAACTTGCCAGAATGGAATTTGTTTGATTTCAGCGTTAAATCAGAAGCATTGACAGAAGGAATATATACATACCAGGTTTATGACGGTCAGGCAACAATCACAGATTGTGATACTTCCGTCAGTGGTGCTTTTGTAATTCCATCAACTCTCGGTGGAGATCCTG
>JAZRNJ010000362.1:0-10162 GCA_045648125.1 Acutalibacteraceae bacterium | reverse complement strand
AATTCACTTGTAATCTCAACACCTTTTTCAAACATATAATCAAGCATTGCATTTCTTGCTTCGTCCTGCTCTTCAATATATGTTTTAGGATTCAGACTTTCTGCAAGACAGAAATTATCAAGATGTATAGTACCTGCCTCTGCAGCGGGAATAACTTCAAGGAAACGGTCAAACAATCTTTTAAAGATACCGCTTTCCCACAACTGCTTATATGATGTTTTGTAACAATTACGGTTATTGAGCATCTGCAAAACAGCAGGTTTACCGTTGATATCTTTACATACAGAATCCGTTGCCACAAGCTCGTGGAAAATGCCGTCTTCCTTTACGGCATCAGAAACATTTACATGCACACTTATAACTGTGTTATATTTTTTTGCTTCCTCATAAAGCCACAAAAAACTGTCACGTGCTGTTTTATCCTCATCACGCTTAAGATATTCATTCACCGTATCCATTTCAGGCCAGCAATCATCGTGACCAAGTCCCTGCCATCCCACAAGGTAAATAATCTTCTGAATCCCCTGAGTGATTTTATCAACAGCCTTTACGATTTCAAGTGCCTGTTCGAAAGTTACATACACATTTGAACGGTTGTTATCAAAATCAGGGTCGGCAAGATACATTTTCATCCATAATATTTTTGAATAATCATAATTGAATTTTCTGTTCATAACACTTACCCCTGAATAACTTCTTCATCAATTTTACCTATAAAGAGATTTCCTTCGGTTATCAATGTTTTCTCATCGGGATTTTCATGAATAATTCCGTAAGAAGGAGAATCAGTTTCTTCGGTTGCGATAAAAACATTATTTTTTACTTTCAGGTCATAAACCATAGGTCTGAAGAATACATATCCTCGACTTTTACCGATTCTGCCTGATGGACCATCAAAAATGTTGTTTTCAATGAGAATATTATGGTGGTCAATATCACCGTGGTGACCCACACCGGGGAAACCGTCGCATTTGAAAATATTGTTTCTGATTACAATATTACGGCAAACTGTATCGTCACTTTTAAAATCGATAAGAGTTCCGTCACAGTTATAAACGGGACCGTAAGAGCCGTGGCGTGACATATCAAGCTGAATCTGTTCATTGAAAAGTATATCGCTTTTCGCCGTGTATGACGGACCGTCAAAAACGCAGTTCTGAATTATTGAGTTTTCCGTTCCGTTGATTTCAATGAAGTGCCAATGAGCACAATGAACAAAACGGCAGTTTTCAATTGTAATGTTACTGCAATGAACTGTGTTTACAAGAGTTGCATGTTCAGTAAGATTTTCGTTTCCGTCAAAAATACCTCCCGAAATCACAACATCATGTGTGCCCTCATATTCTGCCCATTCAGGTTCAGAATAAGAAGCAAGAAGATACCTTGTAAGAGGTTCACTTTTGTCACTTCTGAGAACAATCGCTTTATCTGAAAATTTAAGATGCTGTTTTGAATAGAAGATAAGTGCAGCAGAAACAAGATATGTTCCGTCAGGAAAATAAACTGTTCCTCCGTCTTTTACTTCGTCAATACAATCCTGCAATGCCTTGGTATCGTCGTGAATACCATCGGCGTATACATTTTTATTGCTGAGTACATTTACAAATTTCATGTTTTTGCACCTCTTATTCTTTAGATGTTATTTCTTCAGGAACTTCTTTTCCTTCTGCTCTCTGTTTGAGAACTTCCATAACATGGGCGTGTTTTTCGTCTGTGTAGTCCCACCAAAGCAGATATGGTATGGTCATCAGTATGTAACCTACTAAGTCAAAGCCAAGACCGATTACAAGACATTGGATTCTGACATCACTCATATATAGAACGTCCCAGTCAGATGTGAAACCGACACGGTAGAACATAAGAGGAATAATAAGTGAAACAATGGTTGTTATGGGAGTTGTAAACCAACCGATAATGCCCTGATATGCTTCAAGTCTTTCACCTGAAAGATACATCTGATAGTCAGTTACACGGATTTTCGTGTCAGACTCTACAATTTTTACACCCGCTTCCAGGGCGTCACCACAGAACAGCACAATGAACATTGCAAGACCGCAAACAAATGGTGTTTTGCCTAAGAAAAGAATCGCAAGAATATAAACTGCATTTCTGATTGCGAGAACAATATATTTGAAAATAACCATCGACTTATACTGGAAACGTTTTCTTATCCACGGAGCAAGGAACTGACCCGGATTACCTGCCATTTTAATAAGAATTTCTGCAAGTGAAAAGAAGAGACCTGTTTCACGCCAAGTGTAAATAAGGAGAATGGTTTTCATATTGAGCATACCGTTGCCCAACGAGTCAAGAAGACCTGCGATATTGGAAATCCACAGATATTTGTTTTTGAAAATACCCGAAACGCAATGCCAGAAAGAAAGATATTCTTTCTTTTCAATAGGTGGTGTGGGAATTCTTTCCTGAATTTTACCGAGTCCCAGGAACATAACAACTGTAGAAATAACGAAGAATACAGGAAGAAGATATCTGAACATTCCAATATCTTTAATACCGTCAATAAACATTGCACCTGCCATTGTAGGAAGCAGAACATTGACGATGTTCTGAACAAAGTGGCTGATTTTAACAGGGAATGAACGGACAAAAAGTCTTTCCTGAGGATTGGGACTGATGTTGTCTGCAATTGAATGTGGGGAACCTGTAAAATTGAAAATTGCATAAAGTTGGAAGAGAAGATAGAGTTTCCACACTCTTTCCGTAAGAGGAAGTTCATAAAGAGGTAATTCACAAATAAGAATAACAACTATAAGACACTGAACAACATTTGCATAAGCGAAGAGTTTATATCTGCCAAGTTTTTTGAGAAGTTTCTTTCTTATGATAATATTTCTGAAGCCTGACCAACCGTTACAGAGCAAATGTGCACCGAATATTTTGAAAATGCTGAAACTGTCTATACCTTTCAGACGGGTATTGATAAGGTTTGCAACACTCTCGGGCAGAACAGGTGAAAAGTCGAAAATCAGCATAAGAAGACCTAATGCAGCAAGACTCAGATACACCGTATTATATTTCCGTTCAATTTTTTTCGGCAAGAAGCCTAAGTTTGCATCAACGCCCATATTCAGAAGGTTCCAGAAATATGTTGCTGCAACAAAGAAAACACTGATTGCACTGAATGTAAGAAGAGGAATATTGTAATAATATGCTACAAGATAACATCCCGTTCCAAAGGAAAGGAAGCCACAGAGATATCCGAGAGTGTAGTCACCACCTACAGCAGCGAAAATTGAAAGATATTCTTTATACGGAACATATTTACCTTCAGCAGGTGTATGCCACTCGTTTTTCAGCGTTCTGAAAATATTTGTTTTCCCTTTTGATGAAGATTTAGCCATTATTTTCCCCTCCTTCTTCTGCCATAAGTATTTCAATTCTCTTTTCTGCATCAGCACGTGTTTTGCCGTACTGTGCTTCAGGTGCAATATTTATAACTGTTTTTTCAATGTTTTTGGGAAGCCAGCTTTCACCCTGAGTTATTGCTTCTTCACTTTCTGCACCCATATAAAACTCTTTAAGCTCTGCACAGGAATAAAAAGCATAATTGCCTATCTGTTTTACGGAAGCAGGAATATAAAGCAAGGGTTTCATACCGTGACAATAGCTGAATGCATCAGCACCGATTTCAAGGAGTCCGTCAGGAAGCGTTACAAGGGATATTTTTTCGCACTTAAAAAAAGCCATGTCACCGATTTCTTTAAGTGTTGAGGGAATTTTTATTTCAGTAAGAACATTATTTTTATAAAATGCACACGATGCAACTCTTTCAACTCCTTCAGGAATTGTGTATGACATTTCTTCAGGCAGTTTTTCATTTTCTTCTTTATGGTAACCGCCTTTGTTGTAAGGGTACACAAGAAGGGTTTTCATATCTTTGGTGTAAAGAACACCGTCAACAGATGTGTAATAAGGGTTATCTTTATCAACTTCAATTTCTTTGAGCATTTTGCAGTAGAAGAAAGAAGTTTCATCTATGTATTTCACATCTTTACCGATGTATATTTTTTCTACATATTCATCGGTGTTCATTGTGAATTTACCTACTGCAGAAATAGGTTTTGTTTCATCGGGATTGTTACCGTCTTCATCACGGACAAAGTCAATGAAAACTTCTTTTGTCTGCATGTTACCATTGAATCCGAAAAGAACCCAACCTTCTTCATTTGCTTTTTCGCCCAGTTCTGTCTGATATTCGTATTCAAAAGGTGCTCTTGCCAAAGATATAAATGAAATTGTAACAGATGCCGCAATGAATACAACAAGAACAATAATAAACGTTGCTTTTTGCCATGTTTTCAATTTAATCAACTCCTTAAACAAGTTCTGATGTGTGATGCACTTTTGAAATTCTCGGTGCAGCACCTGTCAGGTGAGAAATGTCACGATAAGACGGTATTTCTTTATCGTCAAAAAGACCTGCGGGAATCTGTGAAGTCCAGCCACCTTCGTCAAACTGAGGTGCTTCAATACCGAAAGCATAAAGAACAATTGACGCTAAATCTCTGATGTTCATTTCATCTATCACTGTGTTGTTAACACCTTTA
Source organism: Acutalibacteraceae bacterium (assembly GCA_045648125.1). Taxonomy (GTDB): domain Bacteria; phylum Bacillota; class Clostridia; order Oscillospirales; family Acutalibacteraceae; genus SIG575. The sequence continues at coordinate 5,594 of JAZRNJ010000362.1, read as the reverse complement.
CCTGTCACTGCAAAAGTAACATACTTTTCACCGTCAGTCCATCCGCCGTGACTTCCGCCCTCACCGTTTCCGGGATTTGTTCCGCCATGGTCAGCAATAACAATAAACAGAGTATCTTCCATTATTCCTGCATCTTCGGTTGCCACATAAACGTCATTTATCAGTTTATCAACTTCATTTATACGTTTCATAAATGGTGGTGTCCCGTAACCGTGTTTATGCCCTGCTCCATCAATGCTGTCAAAATGAATAAACAGAAAATCAGGTTTTTTCTCACGGATATAATCGCACACAATTGGTGTCAGAGTTTCATCCTTTGCCGTATCGTGAGAAACACCGATATTGTTTTCCACAATTCCGTAAGTAATAGGATTCCAGTCGCAGAATGAGCCGAGTTCTGCTTCGGGATATTTTTCCCTTATTCTCCGAAAAAGAGAGGGAAAAGGTGAATCAGTAGGATAGGGCGTTGAACTTATAATACCGTTATTCAGTTTATGTATTTCAGGCCCTACTCCCAGAAGCATTGAACCCCAGCACTCAGCACTTATTGACGGGTTAGATGACAACGCATTATAAGTTACTGCACCTTTTGCAAATATACAGTCGAAGAAAGGTGTTTCTGCATATCTGACAAAAGAACCTGCGCCATCAATTCCCACCACTATTACATGAGAATATTTTCTGTTCATATATATCCCTCCGATTTTTTGCAATTGAAAATTATCACGAAACCATTATATTACAATAATTTGCACAATTCAATAGTTTTAACAAGAAAAAATTTGTATCTTTTGCTTTATTTGTATTGTAAAATATATATCAGTTGTGGTAATATATAGTAGTTATATTTCAAATTAAGGAAGAAGATGAGAATTATGAAAGCTGTCAGTTTCTATCTTGTAACAGACACACATTATTTTGAAAATGAATTAGGTGTTGAAGGTACTGCTTTTGATGACTACATGAGCCGTGAACAATATTTTATGAAAGAAAGCAGCGCCATTATAAAAAGTACATTTGACCGTATTGCTGAAGACAAGGAAACTGACATAGTAATAATTCCCGGTGACCTTACAAAAAACGGTGAACTTGAAAGCCATAAAAGTTTTATAAAAGAACTTTATCGCCTGAAAGAAAAAGGCAAAAAGATTTACGTTATAACTGCAGGTCATGATTACGGTGACGATTCTTTTGCTTTTAAAAACGATAAAAGAATTTCAGTAGAAGGTGCACGTTTTGAAACACTTCACGAAATGTACAAAGATTTCGGTTACGGTGATGCAATAGCCTTTGACGAGCCTACTCATTCCTATGTTGCTGAAATCTGCAGTGGTGTAAGAATGCTTGCAATCTGCTGTGACAGCGAAAATCAGCCTAAAGGTGCAATGGATGAAAGACTTATGTCCTGGGCAAAAGAGCAGATGAAAAAAGCAAAAAAAGATAACTGCTCAATGTTTGCAATATGCCATTATCCCGTAATTCCCTCTGTGCCTGTTTTTGATTTAGTGGGTGATGCTAAAATAAAAGAATGGCGAAAAGTTGCATCTTTCCTTGCAGATAACGGAGTTGAACTCATTTTAACAGGTCACATGCACATACAGAGTGTCAATGAATTTTACAGTGAAAAAGGCAACAGACTAATTGACGTGTGCACTTCATGTCTTGTGGGAAGTCCTGCAAAATACAGAAAAGTAACAGTTGATGAAAATTCTTTATTGACTGTAAAAACAATTGATGTTGAAGATTTCGGTTTGGATACAAAGGGTCTTGACGTACAGGAATATTTCGACAAACAGTTCAGAAAAGCAATCCTCGGTAAAATCTTCCGTGCACTTGACGGAGGTAAAGGAATAGTAAAACATCTGAAAAAATTCGGGGTTAAATTTATCTCAACTTCAACAGTCGGCACACTTGCTCATCTTCTGTTTTTCAGAGTTGACAAACAACTCAGCAAGAAAAAACTTACCGATTTTATTGCTGATGTAGGAATAAGCATTTTCAAAGGTGACATGCCCTATGTAAAAGGCACTCCTGAATATGAACTGATTTCTTCATTCCTCAGAAGATTTTCTTTTATACTGAAAAAAGTCGAACCGAAGCTCTCCAAAAACGGAGCCAGAATAAATCTTGAAAAAATGCTTCTTGACACAATCGGCAACAATAAAGGTTATTCAGATGCAGATGTTCAATTTACTCTCAGATAACCAACGTAAGAAAGCATAAGGAGTTTTTATGGAAATAAAACGTTACGAAGAAAAGTATAAAGATGATGTACGTTTTGTCTGTCTTAACAGTAACGGTCCCTGCACGTTGAACGAAAAACAACAACATCTGATTCTGACAACATATTGTGATTATTTTATTGAACAGGAAGGCGACAATTGTTTTGTTGCAGTTGACGAAAATGACAGAGCAGTAGGATATATTCTCTGTGCTGAAAATTATGATAAATTCAAAAAAGTTTTCAGAAAAGAATACCTGACAAGATTCAAAAGAACTGAAATTTCTTCTATAATAACAGCAGAATTTTCATCATTTTTTCAGTCAGTATATAAAAAGAATTATCCTGCCCACATGCACATTGATATTCTCCCCGAATATCAGCGTCTGGGACTTGGTCACAAACTGGTTGATGCCCTGTGCGAAAACCTGAAAGAAAAAGGAATTAAAGGCGTTTGTCTTACAATGTGGTCAGGCAATGAAAAAGGCGGAAGCTTTTATAAAAAATATGGTTTTAAACTTCTCAGCAAATGGTTAATAACTGATGTTTTTGCTCTGAAGTTTTAATGGAGGTTAAATATATGATAAGAAAAAGACAGGTACATCTTGATTTCCACACATCAGGTCTTCTTGATGTAGGTACAAAATTTTCAAAAGAACAGTTTCAATCTGCACTTAAAGCAGGTCATGTAAATTCAATTACAGTTTTTTCAAAATGTCATCACGGATGGTCATATCATCCCACAGAAGAAAACGAAATGCATCCCCTTCTTAACTTTGATTTACTTGGTGCTCAGCTTGAAGCATGTAAAGAAATTAACGTAAATGCTCCTGTTTATATTTCTGCAGGTTACGACGAAAAAGATTGGGAGAAACATCCCGAGTGGCGTTTCAAATGGTCAGATGACAAAGCAGACTGCGATGAATACGAAAGTGAAACTCATTTCCATCTTCTCTGCTTCAACACAGAATATCTTGATGTTCTTTGCAGACAGATTGAAGAAGTCATGATAAAATACAACCCTTGCGGAATTTTCCTTGATATTGTAGCTCCCCGATTCTGTTATTGTGAGAAATGCAAAGAAGATATGAAAAACATGGGTCTTGATATCACAAAATCGGAAGACCGTGAAAAATTTGAAAATATCATTTACAACAAATACACAACAGCTACAAACAATGCAGTAAGAAAACACAGTTCTACTGCCACAATTTTCCATAACGGCGGTCACATCCCTAAAGGTAATTACGAAGTTATTGAAGCCAACACACACCTTGAACTTGAAAGTCTTCCCACAGGTGGTTGGGGTTACGACCACTTCCCGCTTTCTGCTGCGTATGTCCGCACTCTGAAAGATACGGATTTTCTCGGAATGACAGGTAAATTCCATCATTCATGGGGTGAATTCGGTGGTTTCAAACATCCTAACGCTCTTATTTACGAAACGGCATTGTCTGTTGCAAACGGTGCAGGATGTTCAATCGGTGACCAGATGCATCCCCTTGGTGACATGAACATGGCTACATATAACCTTATCGGTAAAGCCTATTCACTTGTTGAAGAAAAAGAACCATGGCTTGATGGTGCTGTGAACATGGCTGACATTGCTGTTCTCAGTTCAGAATCTCTTACAGGCGGACGTGATACAAAAGCAGATATCGGTGCAAACAGAATGCTCCTTGAAAACAACCGTCTTTACAATTTTGTGGACGGAACAATGGATTTTTCACAGTATAAATTACTTGTTCTTCCCGATGTAAAAATTGAAGATGACAAAATCATTGAAAAAATCAAAGCTTTTGCAGAAAATGGTGGTAAAATTATCGCAAGTGCAGAAGCACTCATAAAGAATGGTAAATTCTTCCTTGATATTGGTGGAGAATTTATTGGTGAAAATGAATATAATCCCACATATTTTGTACCTGCATTCTCTACAGTCAACGGCAATACAGAATATATTATGAAATGCAATTCTTACAGATTTGATGCAAGTGACTGTGAAATTGTGGCTTTTGTTCAGAATCCGTATTTCAACAGAGAAAGAAACCGTTTCTGCTCTCACGCTCATACCCCCAACAACCCTGAAGAACAATTCCCCGGCGCTGTTATCAAAGGAAACGTTGCATACATCGGCTGGGATATTTTCACAGCTTATGCAAATCACGGACATCTCTGCTTCAAAGAAATTTTCACTTATGTTCTTGCGAAGCTTATGGGTGACTCATTTACAATTGACGTAAAAATCCCTGACAAGGCTGTTGTTACATACACAAGGCAGGAAAAAGAAAAGAGAAATATTCTTCATCTTCTTTTTGCACACACAACTCTCAGAGGTGAAAACACAGAAGTCATTGAAGATACCGTTCCTCTTTATAACGTAGAGTGTTCAGTAAAAAAAGAAACAAAACCCTCAAAAGTAATTCTTGAACCTCAGGGAAAAGAAATTTCCTTTGAATACGACAACGGAAAAGTAAAATTTATTGTACCTGAAGTTAACATTCATCAGTTAGCAGTAATTGAAGATTAATTCAAAAAAATCCTCTCTTTGAAATTAAGGAGAGGATTTTTATGTTATTGTTTTTTCTCAGCCCTTATGCTATAATGAAAAAGCAAAAATCCCTTTAAAAGGAGAGAAAAAAATGAAAGACTACAAAACCACATGGGGTGAAAAGTTCGGTTACGGCATCGGTGCAATAGGACTTGATTTATCTTACGGACTTTTCTATTCCTTCCTTTCCTACTACCTTTCAAGTGTGCTCGGACTTAAAGAAGGCTTCCTTCTTCTTATTACTCCCCTTGCACGTATCTGGGATGGTATCAATGACCCTATGATGGGTACAATTGTTGACAACACAAAAACAAAAATGGGCAAATACAGACCGTGGATTATTATAGGTGCACTTTCAAATGCAATTGTGTTGTCGCTTCTTTTTACATCATTCGGCATGAGTGGTATGAAACTTTACATTTACATCGCTGTAATGTATGTTCTCTGGGGTATGACAAACACAATGGCAGACATCCCCTACTGGTCAATGGTGCCTTCCTTCACAAACGACCCTCAGGACAGAAACCTTGTTGCAACAGTTGCACGTACTTTCAGCGGTATCGGTCAGGGACTTATCAGTATTCTTACTCCCATTATCCTTCCTTTACTTTCAAGCGGTATGGTTAAAACAGATAAAGGTTACAGTGCAGACGGTTTCTCAAAATGGGCAATTATCTGTGGTATATGTCTTGTTTTCTTTTCTGTCATCTGTGTTCTTTCAACAAAAGAAAGACACGTTGTATATAATTCTGAAAAATTCAGTTTCAAAAAAGTTTTTCAGGTTATCGCAAAGAACGACCAGCTTGTTGTGTTTATGATTTTTGC
>JAZRNJ010000361.1:0-3847 GCA_045648125.1 Acutalibacteraceae bacterium | reverse complement strand
GACAAAAACCTGAAGCAGTAAAACTTCCCGAAGGGTATACTGTTGTTAACTATAAAGATGAAAGCGACATTCCCGCTTGGCTTGAAATTTGTAAAAATGGCCTTGTAGGTGAAGATGCAACAGAAAAGAATTTTCAGGATGCGATTTTCGGTTGTGATGACCTTGTTCCTGAAAAAGACCTTTTCTTCATTGATTACAACGGTGAACACGTTGCAACAACTGCAGTAATTTACCACCCCGATAAAAATATGGGACACGTTCACATGGTATCAGTAAGAAGTGATATGAGAGGCAAAGGTCTCGGTAATGTTCTCAATCAGATTGCAGTAAATAAACTTTATAATGATGGTTGTGATTACGCTTTTCTTACAACAGATGAATGGAGAAAGGCAGCAGTAAAGAGTTATCTTTCTTACGGTTTCCAGCCTGTTGAATATGACGAGGGTATGTATGACCGCTGGGTTGCAGTTATGAAAGAATACGGCATCAAAGAACTTGAAATGCTCAAGGAAGAAGATGCAAGTCACTATTGCTTTATTAAATTGGAGGACTGAGTTATGGATAAGAAAATTAAAGTCGGTATTGTAGGCGCAAGAGGCAAATGTATGATTATGGGTTTGCAGAATTGTGAAAATGTTGAAATTACAGCAATCTGTGACCTTGACGAAGAAGTTCTTAAAGAAATATCTGAAAAGTACAATATTCCCAATACATACAGAATTTATGATGATATGCTTGAAAGTGATATTGATGCTGTTATTGTTGCAACTCCCATGCAGTATCACGTAATGCAGACACTTGCGGCCCTTGAAGCAGGTAAACACGTTATGAGTGAAGTTACTGCCGGTGTTACAATGGATGAACTCCATTGGCTTGTTGAAGCAGTTGAAAAAAGCGGTAAAGTATACATGATGGCAGAAAACTACTGCTATTCACCTCAGGCTCAGATGATAAGAAATATGTCTGAAGCAGGTCTTTTCGGACAGCTTTACTATGCAGAGGGCGAATATCTCCACGATATCAAAGAACTTGCAGTTTACAAAAACGGCAAAACTTCATGGAGAACTTATTGGCAGCTCGGCACAAGAGGTTGCTTCTATCCCACACATTCTCTCGGTCCCGTTATGAAATGTTTCCCTGCAGGTAAGAGAATCACATCAGTTTCATCTTTCGGTACAGGCAGCTTTACAGCACCTCAGTTCCATCAGGATGATACAACAGTTACAATGTGTACTCTTGATGGTGGTGAACTTGTTAAAGTCCGTGTTGACTGTATTTCAAACAGACCTCATAAAATGAACTATTACCTTCTTCAGGGTACAAATGGTGCTTATGAAGCTCCCAGAGGTATGGATGATCAGCACAAAGTTCATATCATGCCTGAAGGTGCAGAATACGGTTACAAACAGGAGTGGACTCCCCTTAAAGAATATGAGGGACTCTATCTTCCTGAAAGATATAAAACTGCAACAGAAGAACAGAGAAAAACAGGTCATGAAGGTGGCGACTTCTTTATTGTTAAAGATTTCATTGATGCTATTGCAAATGGCACAAAACCCTATATTGATGTTTATGATGCAGCTGAATGGAGTGCAGTAGCTCTTCTTTCAAATATTTCTGTTCAGAACGGTGGCAAGGCAATGGATATGCCTAACTTCAGAAAAAATCAGAAAGTATAACAAACGCTCAGGTCTGTATATTGACTTTTGCATATATTTGGATTAAGATATTATTGTAAATGATAATTAAATCGGAGGGAAAACTGACAACTTGAAAATTTTTAGGTTGTGGGTTTTCCCTTGCTATACTTTTGGAAACAGTAATTAAGGAGGATATTGTATGGAAAAATATATTCTCTCCCTTGATCAGGGAACAACAAGTTCAAGGGCTGTTGCCTTTGACAAGTTCGGCAGGATTGCAGCGAAAGCACAGAAAGAATTCAATCAGATTTATCCTGATTCAGGTTGGGTAGAACATGACCCTATGGAAATTCTTTACAGCCAGTTCAACTCAATTACTCAGCTTTTTGCTCAGTCAGATGTTGAACCTTCTCAGATTGCTGCAATCGGTATCACAAATCAGCGTGAAACTACAATTGTTTGGGATAAAAACACAGGCAAACCTGTTTATAATGCTATTGTGTGGCAGTGCAGAAGAACTGCGAAAATGTGTGAGGAATTAAAGGCGCGTGGACTTGAAGATTATGTGAAAGAAAAAACAGGTCTTCTTATAGATGCTTACTTCTCAGGCACAAAAATAAAATGGATTCTGGACAATGTTCCGGGTGCAAGAGACTCTGCTGAAAAGGGAGATTTGCTTTTCGGTACAGTTGACACATGGCTTATCTGGAAACTGACAGGTGTCCATGTTACTGACTACTCAAATGCTTCGAGAACAATGTTATTTGACGTTGACAAGCTTTGTTGGGATGAAAAACTCTGCAGTGAGCTTGAAGTTCCCATGTGTATGTTGCCTGAAGTGAGACCTTCAAGTGAAATTTACGGTTACGTTTCAGAGGGTATTTTAGGTCTTGAAGATTTAGCAGGAGTTCCCGTTGCAAGTTCAATCGGTGACCAGCCTGCAGCACTTTACGGTCAGGCATGTTTCAGCAAAGGACAGGCAAAAAACACTTACGGTACAGGTTGTTTCCTTCTTATGAATACAGGTGACTCAAGAGTACGTTCAAAAAATAACCTTGTTTCGGGTGTTGCATGGGGTATCGGTGATAAAGTTACATATTCTATTGAGGGTAGTGCATTCAATGCAGGTTCGGTTATCAAATGGCTTCGTGACGAAGTAAGACTTATTGATACAGCACCTCGTGTTGATGAACTTGCAGAAAGTGTTGACAATGCAAACGGCGTTTATTTTGTCCCTGCATTTACAGGTCTTGGCGCACCTTATTGGGATATGTATGCAAGAGGTTGCATGATGGGTCTCACACGTGGTGCAAACAGAGCGCATATTGCACGTGCTTGTCTTGAAAGTATTGCGTTCCAGATGACAGATCTGCTTGAAGCAATGAACGCAGACTCAGGCATTGAACTTTCATCTCTCAGAGTTGACGGTGGTGCTTCTGTAAGTAATATTATGATGCAGATTCAGTCTGACATGATAAGAACACCTGTTGACAGACCTCGTATGGTTGAAACAACTGCTCTCGGTGCTGCATTCCTTGCAGGTCTTGCAGTTGGTTTCTGGAAAGATGAAACAGAACTTTCTTCTCTCAGAGAAGTTGACAGAATATTTACTCCCGTAATGGATATGGAAAGCCGTGACAAATTATACTCAGGCTGGAAAAAAGCGGTTAAACGCTCCATGGACTGGGAAGAACATGAATAAGTAATATATTTATTAAGGAGTTATAAAATATGGGAAAAGTAATTCTTGATTGGAAAACAGCAGAAGCTTTTATTACTGATGCTTTTGTGGGGGCAGGTGTTCCCCGTGAGGATGCAGAAATTTGCACAGATATCCTTCTTGAATCAGACAGACGTGGTATTGAATCACACGGTTGTAACAGATTTAAACCTATCTATATTGACAGAAACAACTGGGGTATTCAGAACCCCGTAACAAACTTTGAAATCATCAAAGAAACACCTACAACAGCAGTTGTTGACGGACATGACGGTATGGGCCAGGTTATCGGTTACAAGGCTATGTCACTTGCTATCAAAAAGGCTAAAGAATACGGTATGGGTATGGTTGTTGTACGTAATTCATGTCACTATGGTATTGCAGGTTACTATACAACAATGGCAACAAAAGCAGGTTGTATCGGCATGACAGGTACAGACGCTCGTCCTTCAGTTGCACCAACACACGGTGTTGAAGGTATGTTCGG
>JAZRNJ010000360.1:0-4929 GCA_045648125.1 Acutalibacteraceae bacterium | reverse complement strand
AGCAGATTATGAAGAACATCTTCGACGCTTCTGCCGCAGCTGCCAAGAAGTACGGTATGGAAGGCGACCTTATTGCAGGCGCTAACATTGCAGGTTTCCTTAAAGTTGCTGAAGCAATGATGGCACAGGGTATCGTATAATAAAATAAAACGTTTACATAAAACGAAAAACGGCTTCTCGGGAGAGGAGCCGTTTGCTTTTCAGGTAAGAAGTAATAAGAAACTGCCTTCGTCAGAACCTTGTTACTCGCAAACTCGTAATAGTGAAAAGCGAAGAAGTTCGGGTCTGCGATGCAATTATATAATTTTCACTTTATATTTTCTTAACCAATAATCAAGCTGTACGAAATATGCAATTGTTTGTGGAGTAGTCATTAACTGACCGTACCATGGCTGAGAAACATCTGACACCAGCAATTTTTCAAGTTCATTTTTATTGACTATCTGAAGAAGAGGTGAATTACTGTCGTTTATAATTTCTTGTAATAATTCAGAAACCTTTTTCAGATAAGCGGGGTTGTGAGTTTTGGGATAGGGGCTTTTCTTTCTCCACAGAATTTTTTCAGGAAGATATCCTTCCATTGCTTTTCTGAGGAGTCCTTTTTCATAATGGTTATAATCTTTGTATTCCCATGGTACATTATAGAGATATTCTGCAATTCTGTAATCGCAGAAAGGTACACGCACCTCAAGGCCGTTATACATGCTCATTCTGTCTTTTCTGTCAAGGAGAGTCTGCATAAACCAATTTAAATTTAATTTCATCATTTCTTTCATCCGTCTGTCAAGGGCGGATTTTGTTTTTGATGTATCTGCATTATCAACGGTTTGCTTATATCGTGAATAAATAAAATCTGTAGGATTGATTTTTTCTGCAAATTCTTTTTTCAGGAATTTATATCTGTATGCAGTTGACTGTGCCCAGGGAAAGCCTTCAATTTCTCTGATTGTTCTGTCTCTGTACCATGGATATCCCCCGAAAATTTCATCAGCACATTCACCGCTGAGTGCAACTTTACCTTGCTTTTTGATTTCTTTGCAGAAAAGAAGAAGTGAAGAGTCTACATCAGCCATACCGGGTAAATCACGTGCATCTACTGCGTCAAATAATGCTGATACGAGTTCATCAGTGTCAAGTTTTATAATGTGATTTTCTCCGTTTAAGTGACCACTCATTATATTAATAAAAGTGGAGTCGCTGTTCGGCTGGAATTTGCTTTCCTTAAAATAAACGTCATTGTCCTTGTAATCGAGAGAAAAAGTATGAAGATTTTCACCTTTTTCAGTAAAATATTTATCTGCAATTGATGAAATGATGCTTGAATCGAGGCCTCCTGAAAGGAAAGTACAGACAGGTACGTCTGACACCAACTGTCTTTTAATTGCATCAGTTACAAGAAAACGAACTTTTTCAATTGTGGTTTTCAGATTGTCAGTGTGTTCTTTATCAACAAGCTGCCAGTATTTCCAGGTTTTAAGACCGTTTTTATCAAAATATCCGCAAGTAGCAGGAGGTAATTCCTCAATGTCTCTGAAAACGCCCTGTCCCTGAGTTCTGCCGGGCCCTAAAAGAACAAGCTCAGAAATTGAGTTCAGGTCAGCCTCAGCCTCAACAGCACCACTTGCAAGGATTCCTTTGATTTCTGATGCAAAAATAAATTCCCCGTTTCTATTATAATAGAAAAAGGGTTTTACGCCAATTCTGTCACGTGCAATGAAAAGTTTTTCTTCTTTTTTGTCCCATATTGCAAATGCAAAAATACCGTTGAATTTTTCTACGCATTTTTCTTTCCATTTAATATATGCTTTGAGTAATACTTCTGTGTCAGAATGTCCTGTGAAAGTAATACCGTAACTTTTCAGTTCAGTACGTATTTCTTCAGTGTTGTAAAGTTCACCGTTGTATACTATTATATAGTGTTCAATTTCCATGGGTTGCTTCCCGTTTTCGATGTCGATTACAGCAAGACGTGTATGTATGAGTGATGCGTGTTTTTCTGTAAACATACCTCTGTCGTCAGGTCCTCGTTTTAAAAGTGTATTCTGTATTCGGAGAAAAGTCCCTTTTTCGTCTCTGATATCATGTTCAAGATTGATTTTTCCTGCAATTGAGCACATAATTATCACCTCAGATTATTTTATGCTTTTGCATGAAAAAAGGTTATTTTTATAAATTTTGGTATATTTTCTTTATTTCTGCATAAATTGTAACAGATTGTAACGATTTTGTAATTTTTACGTTTTGCACAAAAGGTTTGTTTCAGAAAAAGGAAAACCACGTAAATAAAGGGCTTTTCAAAGGCGATTTTCTAAAACGGAAATAGTGATTTGTGCAAAATAGACAAAAATTTCAGAAAAGTCAATTTGACAAGCCGTAAAAATCTTACTATAATGTGTGACATGATGTCAAACAAGGGGTATCCTTATGCTTTTACATCAATTACGGCGGCAGTAATAAAAACCCGCAAAAGGAGTTATTTATGATTAAGGTAAACCACGAAAACAAGGCATGGATTATTGCTCGTGCAGTAATTGCAATCGTCCTTGTTATCATGTGTGCAATGACAGTTGTTGCAGCAGCTTCGGGTGCAACTTATGATGTAACTATTATTGACACAGGACGAAGTGTTACATTCTCTACAAGAGCCGAAACACTTTCTCATGTTCTCAGAGAGGCTGATATCGAGACAGACGATAACGATATTGTTATTGCAGATGGTTTTGTTCCCGGTGAGCCCAGCACAATCAAAATCAACAGAGGTTATAACGTCACAGTTTCTTACCACGGTGAAAACTTCAGAACAGTAGGCTACAAAACTGTTGCTAATGTTATTGAACAGGAAAAGCTTGATGTTTCTGAAACAGACACAATAAACTATAGCCCTGACAGCAAACTTTCAGAAGGTATGATAATTATCATCGAAAACCCTGTTACAGTTAAAATCAAGGTTGACGGTGAAACAATCAAAGAAGAAACATTCTCTGCAGATGTTGAGACTGTTCTTTCAAGATGTGGTGTTGAATTAGGTGAAGATGATATCGTAAAACCTGAAAGAGGCACAGTAATCAAAAAGAACACTACAATTAAAGTAAGCCGTGTGACTTATAAGGAAGTTACAAAAACCGAGGTTGCTTCTTACGGTACAACTTATAAAGATACTTCAAAGATGTACAAAGGTGCAACTTATGTTAAGTCAAAAGGCGTAAATGGCGAAAAAGACGTTGTTTACAGAGTGAAATATGTTGAAGGCAAGAAAGTTGAAGAAGAAGTTGTTTCTGAAAAAATCACAGAGAAGCCTGTCAATCAGGTTGTGGTAAGAGGAACAAAGAAACCTCAGCCCGGTTACAAAGCAGCAAGTGTAACAGTAGGTTCTAAAACTGTAAAGACAGTTTCAAACTTCAAACTCCCTTCAAAATACACAATTGATGAGAACCTTGTTCCCACAGAATATAAGCAGAAGTTCAATGGCCCCGGTACTGCATACCACGGCGGTTACAGAACTTCAACCGGTAAAATTCCTGAACCCGGTTACATTGCAGTTGATCCTGATATCATCCCTTACGGTTCAAAGCTCTGGATTACATCAGATGACGGCAGATATGTATACGGTTATGCAATTGCAGCAGATACAGGCGGATTTACATGGAACGGCAGTGGCACACTTGCTGACCTCTATTTCGATTCAACACCCGAATGTATTCAGTTCGGCAGACGTGCAATTACAATTTACGTTCTCGACTAATTAAAAATTTCAGCACCTACTGAAAAGTAGGTGCTGTTTTTTGTAGTGATGGAGAACTATTTAAACAGAAATCCCCACCGATATTCTTTCTTTTTGTTGAAAAAGATTCGGAGGGGATAATGTTTGTTATTCAGTTTTTTCGAAAATCAGTTCAAGTTCTTCTACGTGACCTGTTCCTCTTTGCTTAGTGGGAATGTAACCAACATATCGCCAACCTTGAGAGGCTCTTTTGGAAATGATTGACTTAAAGTCTCCGATTTCATATGCATTACCGTTAAAGGCGCCCCAACCACTGAAATCACAGCGGACTTTTTCATATTCGTATTTATACATTGATATCCCTCTTTTAAAAAGATATTTATATCGCTATATTAAGCCTTGTGCCATTTTACGCCCTGAGGAGTATCTTCAAGGACAATGTTCATTGCTTTGAGAGTATCACGGATTTCGTCTGCTCTTGCCCAGTTCTTATTTTTTCTTGCTTCTGCACGTTCAGCGATAAGTGCTTCAACTTCTTCGTCAAGGCTCTCTTTCTTTCTGTTATAAACAAGACCGAGAACGTCTGTTAGTTCATCAAAGAGTGCTGCAGCACCTTCGCAGAGAGCTTTTGAGGGAGTTTTTTCAATAACATTTGTGTTAATGTCTCTTACAAGGTCAAAAACGGCTGCAATAGCGTCTGCTGTGTTGAAATCGTCATCCATAGCGTTAATAAACTGTTCACGGCGTTTTGAGAGCATTTCAAGGATTTCTGCGTCTGCATCATTTTTATCAACTGCTGCATTTTCAAGCGCAAAGTCAAGACTGTCTCGGCAGGTGTAGAGTCTTGCAAGTGATGATTTGCACTGATTGATAATATCAAGGCTGTAGTTGATAGGACTTCTGTATGATGAAGAAATCATAAGGAAACGGATAGGCTCATAACCGTATTCGTTTGCAACATCACGTACTGTACGGAAGTTGCCCAGAGATTTTGACATTTTCACGTTGTCAACGTTAATATAACCGTTGTGCATCCAGTAATTTGCAAAAGGTGCACCGTTGCAGCATTCTGATTGTGCAATTTCATTTTCATGGTGGGGGAAGATAAGGTCCTGACCACCGCAGTGGATGTCAATTGTATCACCAAGATATCTGTGAACCATTGCTGAGCATTCAATATGCCAACCGGGTCTGCCGTTACCCCAGGG
>JAZRNJ010000359.1:0-16246 GCA_045648125.1 Acutalibacteraceae bacterium | reverse complement strand
GATTAAGAACAGCGTCAAATGTGTATGAATATGCAATGTTTGTGATTTTGCCGTCCTTAACAGTTACTTTAACTTCGATTGATTTGTAATTAACCTTTGTGCTGTTAACTGTAAGCAGGTTAGCAAGTCCACCTAAAGCATCTGCGATACCATCAACAACTTCCTGGTGTGTGATGAAATCGTTAGTAAATCTTGATACAGGAGTTTTGTTATCCTTCTGAGGGTCTGTTGCATTAGCAATTGTAAAAGAGTAAACACCGTTTGCCTCTTTAAGATTCTGGATGTCTGAACCCTTGAGAGCTGTAGCCTTAATCTCGTAGTTATCCTTAAGAGAATCCTTATCCTTAGGCATTGTGCCCTGCTTTGTACCGATTCCGATGAATCCACCAACAACACTGTCAAGGTTTGCATCGTCTGAAACCATACCGATAAGCTTATTCAATGTTGCTGTTTTATCACCAACATCAATACCTTTTCCGGGAACGAAAGCACAAACTCTGTTGTAGCTGTAGCTACCTTTTGAAACAACAGCTTTTGTTGCTGAGTTCATAAGACTTGCAAGTTTATCAGCTGTAAGCTTTTCTTCTTTTGCAGGTTTATCTGCGGGTTTATCTTCTTTCTTTGTTTCTTCTTCAGCTTCTGTTTCTTCTTCAGCTTCTGTCGCGTCTTCTTCAGTTACGTCTTCAGCTTCTGTTGCTTCCTCAGCTTCTGTTACATCTTCAACGTCTGCTTCAGTTACATCTTCACCTTCTGCATCTACGGGAGCTGCTGTTGTAATTTCGGGTTCTGTTGTTGTTTCTTCTTCGCCGTTACCGCCGCATGCTGCAAATGAGAAGAGCATGATGCCTGCCATAAGAAGTGCAAGTAATTTCTTCATAATAATTGTCTCCTTTTCGGATTTAGTTTTTCGGACAAATAAGGTCTGCCCATACCTTATAATTTACTACAATAAAGTGTTTTTGTCAATATAATATTAATTATAGGGAACCTCTGAAACATTAAAATCTATTCCCGGACTATTTTTATTAACTCCCCGGGATGTGATATTATAAAGTCTGCATTCTCTTTTTCCAGAATTTCCCTGTCACGGAATCCCCATAAAACACCTACAGATTTGAGTTCCGCATTTTTAGAAGTGATAATATCTGTTTCCGAATCACCTACAAAAATACAGTCACTTTTCTCAAAATGTAGTTGACTGACAACTCTGTCAACCATTTCAGGATGAGGTTTAGGAGGTATACCCTCTCTTGCTCCGACAGCAAGAGTTATCACTTCACCGAAATATTCTTTACAGAGATTTTTCACTGCATCATCATTTTTATTTGACACAACTGCAGTTTTTATGCCGAGAATTTCCAAATTCTCAAGACACTCCGTTATTCCGTTATAGGGCTGTGTTTTGTTCTGCATATTTTTCCTGTAAACTTCTCTGAAAAATTCATAAGCAGATTCTAACTTGTTTTTGTCAAAGCCTTCAGGAACACTTCTCTTTACTAGGTTTTTCATTCCGTTACCTACAAACCGTCTTATTTCTTCAAGACTTCTCGGAGGACAGGAAAAATGCTCAAGCATAAGATTTACGCTGTCTGCCAGATCCTCAAGAGTATCAAGAAGTGTACCGTCAAGGTCAAAAATCACACATTTATACATCAGCCGAGATTAACAAGTGTAATACACTTAACAGGACAAACTTCTGTACATTTACCGCAACCTGTACATTTGTCATAATCAACATGTGCACGGTTACCTTCAACAGTAACTGCACCGACTTCACATGCTTTTGCACATTTCATGCAACCGATACAACCTGTTTTACACTCTTTTCTTGTCATAGCACCTTTATCTCCATTCTTACAAAGAACAGCAGCTTTTTCCTGATGAACAGGCATAAGTTCAATAAGGTGTTTGGGACAAGTGTTTATACACATACCACATGCACGGCACATTGTGGGGTCAATTCTTGCAACACCATCACAAATTTTAATTGCATTATAAGGACATACTTCGATACAATCGCCGAAGCCGATACATCCATACTGACATTTTTTAGGACCACCAAAAAGTTGTTCAGCCATTTTACAACTCTTGACACCTTCGTAATCAAGTTTTGTATCGCAGTTTCCGCAGCTTCCCTGGCAAAGAACAATTGCTGCTTTAGGGTCAACTGTACCTGCTGCAAGACCTGTGATTTCCGCGATCTGTGCTGATACATCACTACCACCGGGAGAACAAAGGTTTGTTTCCGTTGTTTCACCCTTTGAAAGTGCAGCAGCATAACCATCACAACCGGAGAAACCACATGCACCACAGTTTGCACCGGGAAGACATTCTCTGATTTTTTCAGCTTTTTCATCAACGGGAACAGCCATAACAATTGAAGCAATTGCAAGACCGAGACCAGCTATAAGACCTATTGAGGCAACAATAATAATTGCAATAACTATGGGACTCATTCTGCTACCTCCTTTAAGCGAAAATGTTTTCTACAAGTCCTGCAAAGCCAAGGAATGACATTGAAACAAGAGCTGCAGCAACAAGAGTAATGGGCAAACCTTTAAGGCTTTCGGGAATGTCACTTGATTCCATTCTTTCACGGACACCTGAGAACATAACCATAGCAACGAGGAAGCCGATACCACCACCGAGTGAATTTATCATTGATTGTGCAAAACCGTAACCGTTATCAATGTTGAGAAGAACAACACCGAGAACTGCGCAGTTTGTTGTGATAAGAGGAAGATAGATGCCCAAAGAATTATAAAGAGGAGGCATATACTTCTTGAGAACAATTTCAACAAGCTGAACAAGTGCCGCAATAACGAGAATAAACACAATAGTCTGAAGATATTCAAGGTTATGCTTCACAAGAAGGTTGTTGATAGGATAAGTTACGGCTGTTGAAAGAACCATAACGAAGATAACTGCAATACCCATACCTGTAGCAGTTTTTGTTTTCTTTGAAACACCAAGGAAGGGGCAGATACCCAGGAATTTTGCAAGAACAAAGTTCTGTGTGAGAATCGCAGTAAGTAAAATTGCGAGTAATGGTTTTAAACTAATCATTTGTCACACTCCTCCTTTTCCTGAGCAGTACATGTTGCAAACATGGGACATGCCTTGCAAGAGTGAAGCTGTGCTTTTTCTTTGCCTTTCTTCTCAGCAATTTTGTTTGCAAGCATAATAAGCATACCGAAAACGAAGAAACCGCCGGGAGCAAGGATAAAGATAAGAATGGGGTTTTCTCCGAAAACTGAGTTCCACAAAGGCTGACCGCCGTTAATGAGGCTGATTGTAATTGTTCCCGTTCCGAAGAACTCTCTGATAAAGCCCATAAGGAACAGAGCAATTGTAAAGCCTACACCCATTCCCACACCGTCAACTGCAGAAGCAAGAACGCTGTTTTTACCTGCAAAAGCCTCAGCTCTGCCGAGGATGATACAGTTAACAACAATCAAAGGAAGATAAACACCAAGCTGTTCATCAAGAGAAGGTGCAAATGCCTTAACAAGCATCTGAACAATTGTAACAAATGATGCAATAACCACAATGTATGCCGGAATTCTTACTTTTGAAGGAATAACCTTTCTCAATGCAGAAATTACAACGTTTGAACAGATGAGAACAATTGAAGCTGCAAGACCCATACCGATTGCACTTTCAACAGATGTTGAAACAGCAAGAGTGGGGCAAGTACCGAGAACTAACCTGAGAACGGGGTTTTCATCAAGAAAACCTTTGGTCAGTTCTTTCATGAGAGATTTTTTCTCTGCCATTATTTATTCCCTCCTTCTACTGTTCTGAAAAGTTCTACCGCATTATTTACGGCATCTGTCACTGCCTGAGAAGTGATTGTAGCACCTGTAAGTGCCTGAATTTCATTTTCTCCTGCATCTGATTTTACAACTGTAAAATCACCTGTATTTGAAACATACTGATTTTTGAAATCATCTTTCTTTGCATTCATACCAAGACCTGCAGTTTCTTCTATAGAAAGAATTTCCATTCCTGTAACCTTACCGTCTGCACCAATGCCTGTCATGATTTTAATTTCACCACCATAACCTTTTGAGGAAGTTGTGAAAACATAACCCACTTTTTTTCCGCTTTCATCAAGTGCTTCAACATAAGTTGCTTCCCCGACTGTTTTTACATCTGAGAAAGATTCTGCATCTGCAAAAACAAGCTGTCTTGCAGCAACTTCAGCCTGTGCATTGTTTTCTGCAATTTTAGGAGCAGTTACCATATCTGTAACAGCAAGAATTGCTGTGCATATTGCAGCAATAAGAAAAAGTGTTATGGTCGGTATTCCGACTTCTTTGAAACTGAATTTTTTCATTTTACTTCAGCCTCCTTTTTCTTCTTTTCCTTAACTGTACCAAAAGGCTTGGGCGTTGTAAGGTTTTCAATATGAGGAACAAGTATGTTCATGATAATAATTGCAAATGAAACACCTTCCGGAAGATTACCGAAAAGTCTGATAAGAGCAGTAATAACACCACAACCGATACCGAAAATTACCTGTCCCTTGAAATTGATGGGAGAAGTTGTGTAGTCAGTTGCCATGAAAATTGCACCGAGAAGAAGTCCGCCTGCAAGAATTTCATAAGCAAGGAATGTAAGATTGAAACCACCTGCAATAAACATAATTACTGCAAATGAACCAACATAAGCAAGAGGTATTGTAAGTTTGATTACACGTCTTACAAGAAGATAAATAAGACCTATTACAAGAGCAATTGCACAAACTTCACCGAGAGAACCTGCACGTTTGCCAAGGAACATATCAAGAAGTGAAGGAAGTCCGTCAAAAGACTCTGATGTAATTTCACCGTTTCTGTAAATCTCTTTGATTGCATTAAGAGGAGATGCAGTTGTAATTGTTTCTGTTTTCCATGAGAAAGGAGCATTCCATTTACCCATTTCTGTGGGGAAAGATGCGATAAGCAT
The DNA here is from genome assembly GCA_045648125.1 of Acutalibacteraceae bacterium. Lineage (GTDB taxonomy): Bacteria > Bacillota > Clostridia > Oscillospirales > Acutalibacteraceae > SIG575. The sequence continues at coordinate 11,296 of JAZRNJ010000359.1, read as the reverse complement.
AATTCTTGCTGCAAGTGCAGGGTTCACAAAGTTCATGCCGATACCACCGAACATCTGCTTTACAACTACAATTGCAAGTATGTCACCAAGAACAACCATCCACAAAGGCATTGAAACGGGAACATTGAATGCAATAAGAAGACCTGTGACAATTGCACTGAGGTCAGCTATTGTCTGATGTCTTTTCATCACAATACGTGAAATGTATTCCACAAGAACACATGTGCCTACAGAGACAGCTGATACAATAAGAGTTCTGAAACCAAAAAGGAAAGTAGCTGCAATAAGTGACGGAACAAGAGCTATTACAACATCAAGCATAATTCCTGTAACCGTATCTTTTGAATGGTCATGAGGTGATGCACTGACCAGAAGTTTTTTATCAAGACTCATTTCTTTGCTGCCTCCCTTACTACTGATTTTGCAAGACGCATGTACTGAACAAGAGGTTTCCCTGCGGGACATGAATATGCACAGCTTCCGCATTCCATACATACGTTGATTCCGATTTTATTAAGACTGTCTACGTCACCGATTTTTGCGTATCTCTCAATGAGAGTGGGCATAAGGCTCATAGGACAAGCCTGTGCACATCTTCCGCAACGGATACAGTCGCGTTCTGTTTTGAGCTCTGCATCGCCTTTTGCAAAAGCAAGAATTGCATTGTTACTCTTTATCATGGGAACATCTGTTGAAAAGACTGCCATACCCATCATAGGACCGCCTGAAAGAATTTTCCCGGGTTCTGCTTTGAAACCACCGCAGAAATCAATAATTTCAGCAATACTTGTACCGATAGGAACACGTACATTCTTGGGTTCTGCAATTGCTGAACCGACAACAGTCATTGAACGACTGACAAGAGGTCTGCCTGTTCTCATGTATCTTCCGATAAACGCGGCACTTGCAACGTTCATAACAAGACAACCTACATCAGCAGGAAGTTTTCCCGGAGGAACACGTCTGCCTGTTGCGGACTGAACCATCATTTTTTCAGCACCCTGAGGATAAACTGATTTGAGAGTCATAAGCTTAACATTGTCTTTGACTTTGAACTCACCTGCAATTTCCTGCAGAGCCTTGAAAGCCTGAGGCTTGTTATCTTCAATTGCAATAATTACATTTGGAATTTCAAGCCATTTCTGAAGAAGCTGAATACCGCCGATGATGTTCTTTGAATTTTCAAGACATTCACGGTAGTCAACAGTAATATAAGGTTCACATTCAGCAGCGTTGATAATAAGAGTGTCAATGTTTTTCTCTTTGGGGAAAGCAAGTTTTACATGTGTGGGGAAACCTGCACCGCCAAGACCTACAAGACCTGACGCTCTGACTGCTTTGATAAAATCTTCTCGTGTTTCGATAACAGGAGGTGTAATACCCTCAAACTGACGCATTTCTCCGTCTGATTCAATTGTAACGCCTTTTGTTACAACACCACTGGGAAGGCTTACGTCGCCTACAGCAACAACCTTACCTGAAATTGAGGAATGAATAGGAGTTGATACAAATTTATCTGTATCTCCCACCACCTGTCCTACAGACACAATGTCACCGACTTTTACTGTCGGTTCACAAGGTGCACCGATGTGTTGCTGCATAGGCAACACGATTTTTGAAGGAGGAGCCATTCTGACTACTTTCATCTCAGCAGTGTTTTTATGGTGAGAAACATGAACTCCGCCTCTTACCTGTTTTACTGCCTTGAGAACACCCTCAGGTCTTTTAAAACTCATTAGACCTCATCCTTTCTATGAAAATACAATATAGATTAATAAAAAATTATCACTTGATAAAAAACTTTGACTGTTTCATCAGCAATGGCATAACAACCTTAAGGATTATACCTGTAATTATCCCCATTACAACTCCGCTGAGAAGAAGAACAGGTGCATAATAAATAAATGCAGTTGTCTTTGTTACAACTATTGATACGGCAAGTTGTCCTATGTTATGACAAACAGCAGAAACAACTGCCACGCCTACAAAGCCTGATTTGTCTTTTACAAATTTTATCATCAGACACATTGCAACTGTACTGAATAAACCACCGCCAAAACTCATAAAAAATGCCGAAACACCTCTTGTGAGAAGAACAAAAAGCGATTTTATGAGAGTCACTGCAAGTGCAGGTAAAAAACCCATTGTTCCTGCTGTAAACATGGTTACAATGTTTGATAAACCGAGTTTTACTCCGGGAGGAAGAAAAGGCATGGCAGGCAGAAGATTTTCGATGAAAGAAAGAGCCAGTGCCTGTGCGCCCAAAATCCCCAGAAGAGCAATTTTCTGTGTTTTTGTTTTCATATATCACCTAATAAACTATGGCATCGGGTTGGTTGCCTTTTTTTGCACCCGAAATTTTTATAACAACTTTTTCAGGAAGACATGAAGCAAAGTCTCCGTTCTGATAGAGTTCACCACTTTTTACACAGACTTTGTCGGGACAGACAGACTTTTCAAAATAAATTTTTCCGTCTTCTGCTGTAACAACAACAGAATTTTTTTCTCCCGTTACAATTTTCTTTTCTTCTTTTTCGGTAAGATTTACTGTTTCCACAATTTTTCCGTCATAATAAACTTCTGCAACAAGATGAGAAGCAGAAAATTTTTTAATCAGAAAACCTGCACCGATTATTGCGATTATAATAACTATCAACAAAATGTCATTTTTTGTAATCAGTTTTCTTTCCATAATTCAAACTCATCATTTTTTATTTCTATCTTGTCTTTTAAACCCTCGGTGACTTTTACTGTTTCTGAATTAAAAATGAACACTGCTTCAGCGTCATATTCGTCCAGAAGTTCAAGACTTTTTTCATAACCGAGACAATAACAGGCAGTTGAAAGAGCATCACTGAGAAGTCCCGACTGACACACAACGGTTACAGAAAGCAAATCATTTTCTACAGGATATCCTGTTTCTGTTGAAAGAATATGGTGATACTTTTTACCACCGTATTCCGACACTCTCTCATAATTTCCTGATGTGGAAACAAACCCTTCATTTATGGTGATAACAGCCATATAATCGCTTACATCGCCTAAGGGATTTCTGAGTCCAACAGTGAAATCATCTTTCCCGTACAGACAGAGACTTCCTCCCACATTGATTATTGCTTTTGAAATTTTATTTGCATCAAGAACTTTTTTAGCATCGTCACAGGCAAGACCTTTTCCTGCAAAACCTAAATCAATTTTCTGATTTTTGCCGAGAGTGACTGTATTATCTTTTATTTCAACTTTTTCCCATGAAACGGCATCAAGTTTTTCTGAAATTTCTTCTTTTTCAGGAACAATAAAATTTTCAGAACCGATATTCCAGAGACCTGTCAGATTTCCGATTGTCAGGTCAACCGCACCACCACTTTTTCTGCACACATCAAGAAGTTCTGTCAGTACGGAAATTGTTTCATCTGAAATCTCAGCTTTTTGATTTTTATTGAGAAGTGCAATTTCCGAATTTTCAATTCTCCATGAAATTGCGTTTTCCCTTTCTTTGATTAAAGAAATAATTTCATCTGCAGTTTTTTCTGCATTTCTTCCCGTAATTTTCTGAGAAATTACGGCACCCATTGCAAAACCTGTTTTTTCAATTTCTTTTTTGCTGAAAACTACATCAGAAACAATTGCAAAAACAATAAGCAAAGCGGCTGATACGGCAAATATGACTGTCATTTTTTTCTTATCTTTCAAAATTTACCGCACCTCCCCATAATTATTAATATTCTACAATATTTTCACTTTAATTTCAATGGTTTTTCCATTAATTAAACTTTTAACAATCTTTAAATTATGGCAACAACAAAGCAGGTGTCTCCAAAAGAAACACCTGCTGAACTTTTATTTAGTTTAGATGTACCAAATCCAACCGAAAAGAACGATAATTATAATCCACTGGAAGAAAGAATAACTTACTGTTACCTCAAAATCTTTTACAAATTTACCATCTTTTGATTTAGCAGTAACTATAGCTGTTCCTACTTTCTCACCATAGATCTCACCGGTTTTTTCATCAACCACTCTTACCGATTCATCTGATGAAGACCATGTAAGTTTATAATCCTTGAGAATTGAGGAACTAAGATTATCTGCAAGACAGACTGTGCCTTTATAGTTGATAGCAACAATGCTGTCATCCACATATCCGCCTCCATTGTTTCCGCCAACATTATTTCCGCCTTCATCTGACCCTGAATCAGGGATGCCTGAGGGAGCAGAACCTACATATTTAAGAGTCTGACCTGTTGCAACATACTTGTCAGAATTAATTTTCTCTTTTTCACTTCTTCCGCAGAACCATCTGCCACCGGAAAATTCAGGTGTTTTTTTGAAATCATCGCTGAGGAAAATAAGACCTGAAATATTCTTGATGTCTTTTTTGGCTTTGAGAACAAAAGAAACAATAGTTTCTTCACTTGACAGTTTTACAGCTTTTCCATCGTTAAGTTCAGTATTTGACGACCATGAAGCAAAAGCAATTTTATACCTGTCCATAACCTTTTTCTGTGACCAGTATTCTGTGTTTGAATTACGGTGTGTATAGAAATTGGAAGGACTCTTCCAGTTTCCGTTTGTTACATAAGCAGATGCAAGTTTTCCTTTGAAAGTAAGGAAAGATTTATTGCTGGAAGGGCTTGTGTTCTGCACTTCAAGTGCATCTCCGTCGTAAATCACAGGAATTTCCATTGCATAAATGTAGTAATTTGTTTTAAGGTTTACGCTTACAACTACGTCTTCTCCCTTTGAAAGAGAAGTTTTATCTGTTTTAATACTAAAAGTTGCAACGTAATCTGATTCTGAAGCTGCTAAGGAAGTTACTCCTGCAACACCTGTTGAGAAAAGCATTGTAATCAGCATAAAAACTGAAATTACTTTACAAAAAGTTCTCTTCACTGAAAATCACTCCTTTTGCTGTAAATATTGTAAATATAAATATTTAAAAATTTTCCATCACCTGAGGAAGCACACTGTCACCATTTACAACACGGTAAAGATAAACCAGGTCATAGGTATCAACAACTGCATCGTTGTTCGAAACATCAGCTGCAATTGCAACAGATGAACCTTCTTCTAACTCTATGTCGAGATTTACCACCGACGCAAGCAGAACAGTATCATAAGTATCAACAACGCCGTCACCTGTAAGGTCACCGAAAATTATTATCGTATATGACTCACAGATTTCACCATCAACAACAAAATTGACAACTGTACCTGTTCCGAATCCGTTTGCAGTTTCTGTATATTCAAGTGTACCGCCCTCGTATTGAACAAAATCTTCAAGGTCATAAAGACCTTCTTCAAGACCGTAGATAATTCCACGTTCTTTATCAATAACTGTGGTTGAACCTTCTGCAGCACCAAAATATGCTTCAGTTACAGGTTCTTCTTTTGTGGGATCCACACCATTATAAATAATTGTCTGCCCTGATGTCACCATAGTGCTTATTGAATATTCTTTTGTAGTTGATCTTCCTACAAAAAATATTCCCTGAGGTGCAGTCGAAGTCTTCAGGAAATCATGACTCATGAAAATGAGTTCTGAAAAATCTTCAATGTCTTCATTTGCTTTGACAGTAAATGAAAGAATTTTTTCTTCTGTGCTGATAAAAGCAAGTTCTGAAGAAAGAGATGTGTCTGCTGACCATGTAGCATAGACAATTTTATACTTGTTCATAACATCACTCTGTGACCAGAATGACGGATTTGAGTTTCTTTTTGTGTAAAAGGTTGACGGACTTTTCCAGTTACCATTAGTCATATAAGTATCCGCCATAGAACCTTCAAAAGTGAGAAAAGATGAGAGACCTTCACTTGTGTTCTGCACAGTCAGCTTCTGACTATCGTAAAGTATTGCAAGTGACATCGTGCAGATGTAATAGTTGTTTTTCAAAAAAACACTTACTTCTACATCCTCACCTTTTTTAGCTGAGGGCTTATCCGTTTCAATTCTGAATTCGGCAACATAATCCGATTCATCTGCCGCAAGGACAGATAAACCGGATACGCTAATTATCAGAACGAAAGTCATTAACAGACTGATAAGTCTGAAAGCAGCTTTGCTTATTTTCATAATAACCACGTCTTAAATAAAATTTGTTTTATGCTGCAGGAGCATTAACTTCTTTAGCAATTTCAACATAAGCAGCTGAGATTGAAGATGCTGCATATTTACCAAGAGAAATAAGTTCATGGTAGCTGATAAGACAATAGTCGTTATCGGGAACGATATAACCGAGAGCATCGTTGCAAAGACCGAGTGCTGTAAGTTCTTTGTCTTCAAAGATTTCACATGCTGATTTGTACTGGTAATCCTGACATGAGAATGAACCTTCTGCTGTGATTGAACCGCCACCATAAATGATATCTGTTACGATTTCACCGGGAGCCATAACAGCCTTCATCATCTGACCGATTTCTACATAACCTGTTTCTGAAACAACTTCATAAGTGCCTTTTTCTGTTCTGAGGATGTTATATGAAACAAGGTTTGCACGACCTGCAAGTTTGATAAAGTTATTTGTTACGGGGATTCTGATTTCTTTAACTCTGACATTAAGAATGGGGTCAAGTTCAATTTCTTCAACAGGTGTCCAGCCCTTATACCAGATTGTGTATCTGGGTTCACTAAGACCATGTTTTTTCATTTCAGCTTCAATAATTGAATTACCTGAAATGTAATCATTTGCAACAATCTCTTCTTCTGTCATATTAAGACCAAGAAGAATTCTACCGATTTCTGTGCCGTAACGGATTGATTCTTCGTAACGGTGTACTGTGGGAACGCCGTCACCTGAAGGACCTCTTCCCATGTAGATACCTGCGATAGCACCATTGATGAAGTAGAAGTTGTATCCGTTTGCACCTTCGTTTACTTCTACATTTTCATTTTTGTATTCGTTGAGGAATTTTTCAATGTAATAAACGTATTCACCACAAAGTTCACGGCCTGTGCCTTTACCGTCATCTGTAGGAAGACCCGCAACGTCAGGATGACCTGCCATGTTTGCAATGATTGTGGGTGTTGCTGAAACATCATCGGGAGTGAAGACAAGACGTGTTACTGTGTTATCCTTTGATGTTGCTGCATCACGGTTCTTGTTGTTGAAGTATTCGCCATTGATTTCTTTCTTTGAGTATGTAAGTGAGCCGGGTTTCATATCATCAAGAGCTTTACCCATTGCTTCTGCTGATACTTTTACAACAAACTTCATGTAATCTTCGTCAACACCTTTTTCAAGTTTGCCGAGACCTGTCCAACCCTTTGCAAGGTTACCGAGAAGTTTGGGGAAAAGATTGGTCCAGAGACCCTGTGTGTCAATACCACTGTGTGAATGTGTTGCTGCAACGTTAACGCTTGCAAGTTTGATTTTCTTTTCAGCTGCAATTTTTGCAACTTCTGCACGGATCTGTCTGATGTAAAGGTTTGAAACACCGATTGAGTCAATTGTTGCAAAAATTGAAACACCTCTGTTTGAAGAGTCATCCATAGCAACAATTCTGATTTTCATATCGTCAACGATTGATTCAACCTTGTTTGAGAAACCGTTGTTGAAATCAATGTAACCGCCAAGATAGTAATCTTTTGTTTTCCAGTCTGCGGGAACAAGACTTGCATTTGCATAACCGAGCTGCCATTTTGCATTGTCAGCAGGTTCGTCAAGAATTTTTTCTGTACCTGCATAGAAGTTTTCACTCTTGTATTTCTTTTCATCCTGGAAATAATCAGGGTCAGGAAGAGTATCTGCAAGTGCACCGAGGATTTTGTGTGCAAGACTTTCAACAATTGAGAGTGCAACATATTTAAGTTCCTGAGGTGTGCTTGTGCTGAGAATCGCCTCTGTGAAACCACTGAAAGAAAGGACATCCATCTCTTTGCCGTTAAGTGTGATTATCCACTGATTTTCAGGCTGTGCGTGACGATTGCTGAAACCGCTGAGATAATCAAGCAACAATGTTTTGATTGCACCAAAATCTGTGTTGAAAATTTTCTGAATTGCATCAAGAGCACCGGACACTGCCTGTGTTGCATCTTCTGCAGTTAAATCTTCTGTTTTTCCTGCTTCAGGAATTTCTTCCGTTCCTGCTACAGGTGCATTTACTGTCTCGTCTTCTGCTGCAATTGCAACTGTGAAAGTTGAGGCAACCATTACAATTGCAAGAAGAACTGAGAGAACTTTAAGTAATTTCTTGCTCATTTTGAAAATCTCCTTTACGTTTTGAAATATAGATATTACTCCATATAAAATAATATCATAAGTGAAACTATTTTTCAATAGTTAATTTTTTCATCTTCTTCTGCGTTTTCCGTTCATTTTATTTGTATAAATCGTGAAACCTGCATAGCCTGCACCGAGAAGAACAAGAAGAACAAAAATAATTTTTCCCACCACACTCTTCCATGCTGTTTCAATCGCACCACCGATGGTAAGAATCAGACTTCTGCTTACTGTCTTTGAAGCAACAAGGTCAACCGTTGCGATTTCTCTTCCTGCATAATAAACCGTTGCCGTACCTACTTTTTCACCTTTTTTCACAGGAGCTTTTATTACGGAAGGCGTATCTGTATTGGGTTGAATGTAAACACCGGAAGAATCAAGATTTGACGGCACAAGAGCTGCAACATCCTTTGACGGAACAAGTTCAAGTGAATCTGCCGACCAGGAATATTTTACGTCAACAACAGTAATTATTTCATTTTCTTCTGCAACAACCTTATATCTTATGTTTGAAAAAGTCCAGTCAATCATTTTTTTGCATTCTATGAAAGCAATGTTTTCTGCAACTTCACCGATTACCGCATCTTTAAGGTCTGCACCCATAATAATTGCGATGTAATTATAACCGTTTTTACTTGCCTTTGTTATAATACATCTGCCTGCATTATCAGTTGTACCTGTTTTGATACCTGTAACATAAGGCAGATAACAATCAGCATAGTTTGAGTTTATCATAAAATTTGTAGCAGGAAGTATTCTTTCCTCGTTCATATTTGTTTCAGGCATTGTGTAACTTGTCTGTCCCACAATTTTTTCAAAAACAGGGTTATTCATTGCCTCTTTGCAGATTAAGTAAAGGTCATGTGCAGTCGTATAATGTCCTTCCTGATCAAGACCATGCACATTAGCATATTTTGTATTTGTACAACCTATCTCCTTCGCTTTCTGATTCATCATATCAAGGAAAGCAGGTACTGAGCCACCAACATATTCTGCAATTGCAATTGCTGCTTCGTTGGCACTTTTTACCATAAGGCAGTTGAGAAGGTCATACATCGTAACCTTTTCTCCCGGCACAAGTCCTGCAGTTGATGAGTCTGTTCCCACAAGTGAGTCAATAGCATACTGAGAAATTGTAACAGGCACTGTCAGGTCTTCACACCTTTCAAGAGCCACAAGTGCTGTCATAATTTTTGTAAGACTTGCAGGGGCAGTTTTTTTGTTATAGTTTTTATTGAAAATCGCCTCATCGTTATCCATGCAGATCATACAAGCTATGTCTGCACGTATGTCAAGAGAGTCATTATACTCCGCAAAACATGTAATCGGAGTTAATATAGACAGAAAAATTACTGAAGTTAATAAAAAAATTACTGTTTTTTTCATAGACATTTCACCCATATTGTTGTATAATACATTTTATAACAATTATTATATATTAATTTTTTTCGTATATCAAGATTATTTTCAATATTTTAAATTGTAACAGGGAGGTTTTTGTTTGCTGTATGTAACGGGAGATACCCACGGCAACATAAACAGATTTTCCGCAAAAGAACTGAAAAAGCTGAAAAAAGGTGACACTCTTTTCGTATGCGGGGACTTCGGCTTTATCTGGGATAACAGTCTGAAAGAAAAAAGAAATCTGAAAAAGTTGTCTTCAAAAAAATACACAATCTGTTTCATTGACGGAACACACGAAAACTTTGACCTTCTCAAAGAATATAAATTAGGCACTTACAAAGGTGGCCTTGCAAGAAAAATAAGCAACAATATCTATTATCTTCAACGAGGTCAGATTTACGATTTTGAAGGAAAAAGCATTTTCGTAATGGGTGGAGGCGAAAGCCCCGACATTGATTTAAGATACGAAAAAGATACCTGGTCAAGCGATGAAACACCAATAAGACAGGAACTTATTGACGGTGCAAAGAGACTTCAGGAAAGAGATTTCTCAGTTGATTTCATCCTTTCTCACGAGCCTCCTGCAAAAATCAAAGGTCTTCTTCTTCTGCAGGATACTGAATCAGCACGTATCACAGGTCTTAACACCTATCTTGAAGAACTGAGTCAGTCATGCGAATTCCGTTGTTGGTTCTTCGGAAGTATGCACATTGACAAATACATTTCTTCAACACATATCGCTGTTTATCAGAAAGTTATCAACATGCTGACTGAAAACTCTATATCAGGTGATATAGTCAAAACTGTTTAATATTTTAAGGAGTATACAGATTATGAAAAACACAGAAAAAACCATGGAAAAAGTAGTTGCTCTCTGCAAAGGCAGAGGCTTCATCTTCCCCGGCAGTGAAATTTACGGTGGCCTTGCAAACACATGGGACTACGGCCCTCTCGGTGCAAGACTCAAAAACAACGTAAAAGACACATGGAGAAAAAGATTTATTCAGGAAAGAAAAAACAGCTACGAAGTTGACGCTGATATCCTCATGCATCCCAGAGTATGGGAAGCAAGCGGTCACGTTGCAAGTTTTTCTGACCCGCTTCTTGACTGTAAAGAATGTAAAATGCGTCACAGAGCAGATAACCTTATCGATGATTTCGATGAAAATGCTCACGCTGACGGTATGACAAAAGAGGAAATGTTTGAGTTCATCAAGGCTCACTCAATCCCCTGTCCCAACTGCGGAAAACACAACTTCACAGATATCCGTGAATTCAACCTTATGTTCCAGTCATTCCGCGGTGTTACAAACGATTCAAAGAGCGTTATCTACCTTCGTCCCGAAAATGCACAGGGTGAATATGTAAACTTCCTCAACGTACAGCGTACAATGAGAGCAAAACTCCCCTTCAGCATCGGTCAGATCGGTAAAGCTTTCCGTAACGAAATCACTCCCGGTAACTTCACATTCAGAACAATCGAATTTGAACAGATGGAATTCCAGACATTCTGTAAAGAAGGCACAGATAACGACCTTTACGATTACTTCAAGGAATACGGTATGCAGTATTATAAAGACCTTGGTATCAAGGAAGAAAATCTCCGTTACCACGACCACGAAAAACTTGCTCACTATGCAAAAGCTGCTTGCGCCATCGAATTCCTCTTCCCC
>JAZRNJ010000358.1:0-11530 GCA_045648125.1 Acutalibacteraceae bacterium | reverse complement strand
TCGCCTGTTATATCACCTGTATTATAACAATTGGTAATGGAACAATCCTGTGATTTACCTGCTATACCACCGATGTAGCTATCAAGCGCAGTAACATTGCCCACATTGAATGTGTTACTGATATCTGCCAGGTTGTCACCTGCAATACCACCAACATAGCTTTCACCTTCAACGTCATTGTAAGAACAGCAGACTTCGATAACAGAACCCATATTATTCATACCGGCAATACCGCCTACATACTGTGTTCCCTTGATTTCCGAGAAAATACTTGAGGAGTTGACAACTTCATTCCAGTTTTCACCAACGATGCCACCTACTGCATCATTACCGTTTACTTCTGTATAAACAACCTTGGCACTTTCAATGCGTCCGAAAGATATACCTGCTATGGGACCTACATAACTTGTACCATTTATGTAAGATTCTGCAACAGTAACATTGGAAATAATTGCATCTGAAGAAATCTGACCGAAAAGGCCTATTTTTTCACCTTCAGGAATATACATACCTCTTACTGTGAATCCGCTTCCTATAAATTCACCATCAAACTCAGCACCGTTTGCGCCGATGGGAGTCCATACATTTGAACCTTCGCCAAGATTTCCTGCATTCAGCACAATACTGTTCTGAAGAATAGCGTTTGCTGCAGGGTCGCAACGGCCATCAGGTAAAGTACCGTTAACCAGAGCTGCAAACCACGCAAGTTCACGAGGTGTTGTTATATTATAATAGCCACCTTCAACAGATATTTCAGGTTCTGACATTGTACCATCCCAGATATTCTGATCAACCTGCCATGAAAGAATAGGATAGCTATCGTTTATCTTGAGATAGTCATAATAAAAGTCACCTGCAGAACCATTAATCTGTGTAACGAAAGAGAGTCGTTTCATTTCTTCAGTTGTACAAGCAACAGCATTATCCTCTTTACCTGTATAAAGAGATGAATCATAATAGCAATTGTTAATCTCTGCAGTATAATAATGAGCTGCAATAGCACCTATAAGTCCGTCCTTTTTATTTACCTTAACAACTGACGCATTATAACAACTTGAAATAACAGAGAGACCCTGTCCTGCGATACCGCCTACACGAAGTTCACCATAAACATCACCCGTATTGTAACAACTAAGGATAAAACCACCCGCCATAGTACCTACAATACCACCTACATATTTACTTGTAGAATATACAGTCGCGTTGTTATAACACTGTGAGACTGTACTCTCCCAAGATGTTTTTCCTGCTATTCCACCGGAATGTTCACCGGTTGCATTAACAGAACCATTAAATGAAGAACTAGAAATATTGCCATTCGTCAAAAGATAACCTATTATACCGCCAACATTATCTTTACCGACAACTCTTGCATTTGCGGAACACATAGTAATTGATGTTCCGTTGTCAGCATAGCCTGCAACACTACCTACATAGTCATTACCTGTTACAAAAGATTTTGCAATCTTAACATTTTTTATCTGTGCTCCTGAAAGGTAACCGAACAGACCCTGATAATCCTTATCAGAATCAACTTTCATTCCGTAAATTGTGAAACCGTTACCATCAAACTCTCCACTGAAAACATTGCCTGTTGATGCATAGTCTGCAATAGGAGTCCATGTTTTTGAATAGTTATCGTTCTCAACATCGTTAAGATAGATGTCATTCATAAGTTTAGCTTTCATGGTAACATTACCTGAATCGCTGTTTACCTTGTTAGCAAACCAGGCAAGGTCTTCTGCATTCTGAATCAAATAAAAGCCAGCCCCAGAAGTAGATGGTGCAACAGATGACATTCCACCTGACCACACTGCAGCAAAAGATGTAAGTGAAGTTACTGACATTGCCATAAACAACGCCAGAACACCAACTAAAATTCTATATAAAATATTTCGTTTCATAATGAAACCTCCGGGAATTTTAATAGGTAAAAAACATATACCAACATAATAATACACTAAACAAATAAAAATTTCAATGTTTTTTTATTAAAAAGTATCAAAATTTGTTAAATCCTTTTGAGTTGTTTATAAACAAAAAAATCATCCCGCACTTTTATCAAAGTGTGGGATGAAATGAATTAAATTAAAAATCAAAAGTTTTTCTCAACCATTGTGTTGAAAACTCAACCCATCTTCCTGCATACTCATTGGGAGTATGGCAAACTTCTGCAGTACCTGTTGACATTCCGTGACCACCAAAGGGGAAAATATGTAATTCAAAGGGAATTTCGTTTTCTGCCAGTGCATTAGCAAAAACAAGTGAATTTTTCACGGGAACTGCACCATCTTCTGCTGTATGCATAATAAATGTAGGCGGTGTATCAGCAGACACATTGTTTTCAAGAGAATATTTTTTTATAAGCTCCTCATTATTTTTGTATTCACCGAGAAGATTATCTCTTGTACCTCCGTGAGTGAGTGTACCAAAAGTAAGAACAGGATAGCAAAGAATTGCAGCATTGGGTTTGTTGCTCTCTGCAGGAATGTTCAATTCATCAAAAATTGCTTTATCATTCCACATTGTTGCAAGACTTCCTGCAAGATGACCACCTGCTGAGAAACCGATGATTGCAATTTTGTTTTCTTCAATGTTCCATTCTTCTGCATTTTTTCTGATAATTGACATTGCAAGTGATGCTTCAAGCAGAGGCTGACTGAATTCGGGCATTCTTTCAGATGCATGTTCACCTACAGAATAACGCAGAACAAAGCAGTTAAAGCCAAGTGCAAGATACTGATTTGCAATAGGTTCTGCTTCACGGTCAGAACACATTCCGTAACCTCCACCGGGAAAAATCAGTATTGCAGGACGTTTATTTGTAGGATATTCAACAGAAGTTTCTCTGATATATGTATCAACGTAAACATCTTTTCTGTCTTCATAGAGATAAATTCTTTCACATTTCATGATTATTTACCCTCCGATAACTTCTACGCCACCGCAAGGACGGATTGAAAGCACGTAACAAGCTTTTTCACCGAATACTTTTTTCATCTCTGTAATGTATTCATCGAGAATTTCATTAGGAACAAAAGCCTGCATTGTACCTGCAAAACCACCACCGTGAACTCTCCATGCACCTTTACCTTTAAGAAGTCTTTCTGCGATGCAAAGACCGATACTCAAAGGCTGGTCCTGAGGTGCAGATGAAGGATAAACATTCTGATTGTACATATAAGATGAACGTCCGCTTTCAATAACAGACTTTTTGAATACTTCAAAGTCACCCGTCTGGAGTGCCTCAGCCTCAAGGTCAACTCTCGCATTGTCAGCAAAGAAATGCATTGCTCTGAGGACTGCTCTGTCCCCTGCTTTTTCTCTTACTTCTGCAACTTTAGAATTGAATTCTTCAGGACATACTTCTCGGAGAACTTTCTTTCCGAAAACTGATGCTGCTGATTCCATCTCTGAACGTACTGCACCGTATTCGGGAGTAAGGTCAGCATGACTGCCACCTGTATTTACAATGCAAAGTGAGTGTCCGCATGATGCAAAGTCAAAGTCAAGTTTAGTTATAACAGGTTCTTTTGTATCTTTGAAATCAATTTCAACAAAACCACCCACAGATGATGCCATCTGGTCCATAAGACCGCAGGGTTTACCGAAATATTTGTTTTCTGAGAACTGTGCTATCTGAGCAATTTCAACAGGAGAAATTTTGCCGTCATTGAACATGTAGTTAAGAATTGTACCGATAAGAACTTCAAAAGCAGCAGAACTTGAAAGACCTGAACCTGAAAGAACCGATGATGTTGTGTAAGCATCAAAAGCACCTACATTGTAACCTCTTTCAATAAAACCTGCATACATACCGCGGATAATTTCCTGAGATGTACCGTATGCTTCAGAGTGAACATTCATGTCAGTAATATCAACTGTGTCCATATCATAACCGATTGATTTTACACGGGTGATGTTTCCGTCTTTTTTTGCACATACAGCAACAGCATCAAGATTAACTGCGGCAGCAAGAACTTTACCATTGTTATGGTCTGTGTGATTACCGCAGACTTCTGTACGACCGGGTGCACTATAATAACAAAGATTTTCATTTGCACCATATTCTTTTTCAAATAATTCAGCGAGGTTTACATATCTTTCTCTCTGTTCTTTTACTGCATCATCGGTAACATAAACTCTCCTGAGTTCATTATCGAAATCACCTGAAATAATTTTAGTTTTTAACATCTTCTTCACCTTTCCTCCTGATGAATAAAATAATTTTTCTTGTTGTCAGCACACCCACTCCTGAAATAAAACTTGAAATCATAACAGGAATAATGAAAGATGCTGAAAAAGGATTGAACGCATTGCGTCCGATAATTGAATATGAAAATATTTTTGGCAAAAAGGCTGAAACTGAAATCAGCAGATATTTTCTGAAATCATATTTAAGGCCACCATAAATATTACTTACGGTATTAATCGGAAATAAGGGAATAATTCTGCACAAAAAAAGCAACCACGGATTTCCGTCACCATCATGTTCAAGAACTTTCCATATTTCTTCGTAATTTTTCAATATTCTGTACGGCAATGTTTTCCTCTTTGTACCTATATAATACCTTATTGAAAAGATTATTACAAGACCCAAAATATTAATTAGTACAGAAATCGGCAAATTAAATACCATTGCAGAAATTACACATACACCCGAAACAGGCAAAATTGCTAAAGGTATGACAGATTTCAATGTGAAGAGAAAAAATATTGCAATAATTATAACCCATTTCCCTTCAAGTGTTGCCACACGCAACTCAAGTTTCAGCAGATATTCCTGATACTCATCATACCATTGCATAAGTTGAGGTAATTTAAAAATTGAAAGTAATAACAACAATGATATTGATATTAAAATCAATACAAAACCTGTTAATTTCATCAAATCAGGTTTTTTGAAATATTTTTTCATTATAAATTCCGCCTATGTGTTGAATTAATTTGATTTTGCTTATATAATTATATGTGAAAATTTAAGTAAAAGAGGTCGGAATATGAAAATTGTTATTTTAGACGGATACACCGTTAATCCCGGAGACCTTAGTTGGGACTGGTTAGGAGAATACGGTGATTATACTGTTTATGAAAGAACTCCAAACGAAGAAATACTTTCACGTTGTGAAGGCGCTGATATTGTAATTACAAACAAAACACCTTTAGGAAAAGACGTTCTTGAAAAACTTCCTGATGTGAAATTCATCGACCTGTTAAGTACAGGATATAACATTACTGATATTTATTATGCTCGTGAACGTGAAATTCCCGTTTCAAATGTTCCTGCATACAGCACAAAATCTGTTGCACAACTTACATTTGCATTCATTCTTCAGTTTTCTTCACGTGTTGCTGAACACTCTGCTTCAACAAAAAATGGTGATTGGCAGAAATGTGAACATTTTTGTTACATGGTTTCACCGCTGAATGAACTTGCTGATAAAACAATCGGTATTGTAGGTTTCGGTTCAATCGGTAAAGAAGTTGCAAAAATTGCAGAAGCTTTTTCCATGAAAGTTCTTGTCAACACAAATCACCCCGGAGAAGATACAGAAAACATTAAATTCTGCACTCTTGACACATTACTTGAAAATTCGGATTTTGTTACGCTCCACTGCCCTCTTACCGAAAAAACAACAGCAATGGCAAACAAAGAATTTTTCAGTAAAATGAAAAACTCTGCTTACTTTATCAACACATCCCGTGGAGCGACAGTTGACGAAGATGCTCTGAAACACGCTCTTGAAAATGGTGAAATTGCAGGTGCAGGACTTGATGTACTTGTATCAGAACCGCCTGTTGACGATAAAATTACAAGTCTTGAAAATACACTTGTAACGCCTCATATTGCATGGGCAGCTAAAGAAACACGAGCAAGACTTATGGAAGTAACAAAAGAAAACATCAAAGCCTTTGTTAACGGCACACCAATTAACGTTGTTAACTAAAAATCAGGACTGTATCAAAATTTTATTGATACAGTCCTTTCTTTTAATGCTTATTTATAAAATCTCTCAAGATAATTTCTGTGAGCAACTTTCATTTCTTCGTAGCAAGCTTTAGCATTTTCATAGTCACCGATAAGAGGATGAACTGTAAGTGCTTTCATTGCTGCTTCGTCATCACCGTTAAGTGCTGCTTCAACTGCATATTTTTCGTATGCTTTTACAGACTGCATAAGGCCCTGCATGTGTCTGTTTGTCTTTTTCTTAACAGGTACGGGAGTTGCACCGTCAGCACCGATTACTGCACTGATTTCAACAACATCGTCGTCTTCCATGAAAGGAAGTGTACCATTATTCTTGATATTAACAACGTGAACATCTCTCTTATCATTTGCGATTGAATCGATAAGTGAAACTGCTGCAAGTGAATACTTGTGACCACCACGTTTATCAAGAAGCGCAGGTTTAATGCAAAGTTCTTCATCGCTGTACATCTTGAGAAGGTCTTCTTCAATTTCCATGCAAACCATTGCACGGCTCTTCTTATCTTCTTTAAGATGTTCAATTTTTGCATTTCTGTTGTAATAATACTGGAGATAAGATGAGGGAATACCTTCGATAGCTTTAAGGCATTCAAGTGAGAAACCGTCATCTTTGATGTTTGCCATAACTTTGGGTGAGAAACCTTCTTCAATAAGTTTAGGAAGAAGTTCTTCGCCATCTTTAACAATTGAAGTAATCCAGCTGAGGTGGTTAAGACCAACATAAGTTACTTCACTGTCAAGGCCTGTGATTTCTTTAACATCATCAATCATGTCAATGGGAACATTGCAAAGACCGATTGCTTTAACTTTTGTATAATTAAGAAGGAATTCTGTTACGATACCTGAGGGATTTGTGAAGTTGATAAGCCATGCATCAGGACAAATTCTTTCCATGCAGTCAGTAATTTTCTGAATTTCAGGAATAGTTCTGAGTGCTTTGAAGAAACCACCGATACCTGTTGTTTCCTGACCGATAAGACCGTACTTAACGGGAATGATTTCATCAAGATGTCTTGCAGGAAGTTTGCCGACTCTCATCTGAGTAAGAACGAAATCAGCACCCTGGAGAGCAACTTCAAGGTCATCTGTGAAAACTGTTTCACATTCAATACCTGCTTTTTTAAGCATACGTACACAAAGGTCGCCTACGATTGTGCGTTTTCTTTCGTCAATATCCATGAATGAAACTTTTTTAAGTTTCAGTGAATCCTGAGCCTTGATAAAGCCATCAAGAAGTTCGGGACAATATGTACTGCCTGAACCGATAACTGCAACATTAATTTCTTTCATTTTGCATTCTCCTTAGTTTTTATAATCCTGGAAAATCCAGTTTACACAGCCTGTAACAGGAGCCTGTGTGAGTTTGATATATTTAACTTTTTTATCTGATCTCTCAGCGATTTTCTTTTTGAGGCAATCAAGATATACTTCATTAGGAAGTTTTGTGTGAATTGAGCCTGAAAGAACAACCTCAACTTCACCATCACCAAAATTAAGAGTATTGAGATGTGCTACGATGTAATCAGCACCTCTGTCTGACATTTCATCAATTGCTTTAAGAACAGGCATATCACCCATTTTTGAAGCTGCAAAGAAGAAATCAATAAGGCCCATAATAAATCTGCCTCTTTCTTCGCTTTCTGCCATTGCGAGAGTTCCGAGGAATTCTTCTTTTGTATTAACACCGAACTCTTTTTTGAACATTTCTGTCATTGCAGTTTTTTCAAGACCGAGAACAATTTCATCATAAATAAGTTTGAATGCTCTGATAGCAACCCATGTGCCGTTGCCTTTATCATCTGAGAATTCTCCGAAACCACCAAGCTGAACCATTTTACCGTCAAGGTCAATTGCATTACAGCAAGTACCTGTACCGCAGTTATAACCGATTGCAGCTTTACCTGTTGCACCTGCTTTTACAACAATGAAACCGTCATTGAAGATTTCAAAGTTTTTAAGACCTCTTTTTTCCATCTGAGCACACATTTCATCGTGCTGATAAGGATGGTCGATACCTGCAAGTCCCATAAGTGTAAAACTGATATCATCAAGAGTTACATTACCTTCTTTGAGAAGTGCTGTGATACCGTCCCAGATAATTGTTGCAGCTTCATCGAAACTGCCTTCAAGATTTTCATGGTTACTGCCGGGAGTTTTTACCTCAGCAACAATATTTTTTGCTTCATCAAAAAGAGCATAAGCTGTTTTTGTTCCGCCACCGTCAACGCCAATATAAAATGCCATAAAACATTCTCCTTGTTTCCAAATTTCAGTTAATTATTATACCACTTTTTTCAAGTGTCGTCAATAAATTAATTATACAAATCAATTATTTCCTGTGCTTTCTTTTTAAGATGCTCACGTAATTCTTCAGGCTTTCTTACATATACAGCATTTCTGTACTGCATAAGCCACGAAACGAAGCCCTCGCTTATTGCAACCTGTGCTTTGAGATAAAAACGTGTGCTGTCTTCATTACGGATTGTTGCATCTTCACCGAATCTGTCAACTATATCCTCGAGCATTTCATTTTTGCAGACGATTTCCACATCGCAAAGTTTGCCTGAGAACATATTGAACATTTTGTTGGAATAATCAGCAACATCAAATTCGCCCTTGTATTCTGACACTTCTTCAAAAGAACGGACAGGCACATCAAGAATTTTTACTTTTCTCATTCTGTCGAGTCTTGTATGCATCAGATTGTCATACTTAGGGTTATTGCAGATAAGGTAGTAATGGTCGTTTGACCATACAAGAGCATACGGATTTACCACAAAATCACGGGAAGCCATAACAATCTTTTTACCCGCTTCAATTTTATGTCTGATATAAGTAAACACAACCTGCTTTTTTTCTTCTATTGCACGATTGAGAACATCTATTGTATAGAAAATTTCTTCATTGAAAGTTTTGACTCTGTTTGAAATACTCAACTGACTTTTGAGCATCTCAAACTGGTCACGACTTACAAGTGTTCCAATTTTATCAATAAGTTCCTGAGTTTTTTTAGGCGTAATAAAATCAGCAGACTGCACAGCATCAATTATAAGTCTTACTTCAGGCAACTGAAAATTTCTTGATGCAAGAAAATAGCCTGATTTTGGTGTTTTAACTTTGATAATGTCATATCCGTTTTCAATGAGTAAAGCAATGTCGGCATAAATGGATTTTCTTTCCGAAGATATACCTCTGTTTGCAAGTTCTTGTACAATTTCATTTGTGGAAATAACATTATTTTCATCAGTCAAAGTTTCAAAAACATCAATAAGACTCAGTAATTTCTGCTTTGAGCTTGATTTAACTTCCAAAGGGTTCTCCCCCTTTTATCTCACAAGAATTGAAAACAATCTTTTATTAATTTTTACGATTGTTTCGTTATCAATTTTCATAATATCACGGTCATAAGTCATAATACCGTTTGTTTCATTTTCAACGTCACTGAGCTGAGTATAAACAACAGCACTTAAACCCTTGCTTACAAGAGGGATAATCTGTTTATTAAAAAGTTTCTCATAGGCTTTTGTAAGAGATTTTTTATCTTTATACATGAGATAACCGAATGCTTTGTTTTCATCCATTGTATGACCGGGCACAATACGTGAATAACCTCCGAATTCAGACAAAACAAAGGCTCTGTCATCAGATCTGCCCTTAGTTACAGGAACAGTATATCTGTGCATACTTCTCAGGTCTCCACCCTTCTGGTCAAACCAACCACTTGCATGGTCAACTACACGAGATGGGTCAAGACGTTTTACTTTTTCGCCGATTCTCTTTGCATCAAACTGTCCCCAACCTTCGTTGAAAGGCACCCAGCATCCGATTGAAACACAATTATGAAGTGTAGCCATCATCTGTTCAAGTTCATCTTCAAACTGGTCTCTCCATGCTTTTTCTTCACGATTGAAAAGAGAATAAGCATCGTCTTTTACAGAAATCTGGAAGAAAGGCACAGCACCTACGAGGAAGTTACCGGGATGCTTTGCACCGCTTACCATATCCTGCCATACAATCATGCCTATTTTATCACAATGATAATACCAACGAAGAGGTTCAACCTTAATGTGTTTTCTCAGCATATTGAAACCAAGGGATTTCATAACTTTGATATCAAAAATCATCGCTTCGTCTGTAGGTGCTGTCATAACACCATCAGGCCAGTAACCCTGGTCAAGAAGACCAATCTGGAAATAAGGTTTATTATTGAGGAAAAGTCTCGGAATACCGTTTTCGTCTTTTTCCATTGAGAATTTTCTCATACCGAAATAACTGACAACAGTATCAACAAGTAAATCCTTATGATAAAGTTCAAACATCACATTGTAGAGATTGGGTTTTTCGGGAGTCCAGAGTTTGAAACGTGTCATGGGGATAATGTCAACACATCCGATGTCTGTTGTAACTACAACTTCTTCATCTTCATCAAAAACGGTTGCCACAATTCTGTAATCAGTTTCAGCAGTTGTTTCAATATCTACATGAACGCAGTATTCGTCAATGTCAGGAGTCATTTTAACGTTTGTGATGTACATCTCGTCCACAGCTTCAAGCCACACAGTCTGCCAGATACCAGTTGTAGGTGTATACCAGAAACCTTTCTGCTTGATAGCCTGTTTACCTCTCTGCTGCCAACCTGCATCTGTAGGGTCAAACACAGAAACATGAAGTTCATTTTCACCCTCAACAAGATACTCGGTAATATCATAATTAAAAGGACAATATCCACCTGTGTGTCCGCCTACAAACTTACCGTTGATATAAACACGGCATTCCCAGTCAACTGCTCCGAAATGAAGAATTACATGTTTTCCCTCATATTCTTCACCGAGAGTAAAAGTTTTGTGATACCAGAGAATATCCATAGGGTCAAGTCTTCTTTCAACACCTGAAAGCTGACATTCAATAGCAAACGGAACTGTGATTTTGCCCTCATATTCAACAGGAATTTCTTCCATTGAATTGCTGACAGCATAGTCATACTGACCGTTAAGATTAGTCCATATATTTCTCCTGAGCTGTGGTCTCGGATACTCCTGAAGAGGAGCTTCCTTATCCACTTCTTTAGTCCATCTTGTTTCCATAAAAATTCTCCTTTTTCGAAAAAGATATTGATAAAAGATTAAAATTCTGTTATAATATGTGAGTCCTGCGGATATGGTGGAATTGGCAGACACGCCAGATTTAGGATCTGGTGGTAAACCCCGTGCAGGTTCAAGTCCTGTTATCCGCACCAATTTTAAGGTCTTATAACTTTTTGTTATAAGGCTTTTATTTTTTATTAATACTTTACAGGACTTGGAACCTGCTTATCGGCGAAGCCGATTTCAATCGTTGCCGTTGACGGCAAAGCGAAGCGAACGCCGTCGGGTCCTGTTATCCGCACCAACTGAGAGCCTTGACACGCAAGTCGCGTATTGAGGTTCTTATTTTTTTAGTTTTTTATCTCGCGACTATAATCTAATATAAACTTCTCACCAGTTTTAAGGTCTTATAACTTACGGTTATAAGGCTTTTATTTTTTATTAATACTTCACAGGA
>JAZRNJ010000357.1:0-6488 GCA_045648125.1 Acutalibacteraceae bacterium | reverse complement strand
CATAGGATTCGGGGATTTTGCCTACAATAATCGTTTCTCCGATAACAACTGTGTTTTCAACTGTTACTCCTGAATGTTTCCCTGACATGACAATGCTCATGTCAATTTCAAATCTTATCTGAATCTGGTGTCTTGTCTGGTTTATGCCTGTGCTTTCAAAAAGGTTTTCAATTGAACTCCGGGCATTTCCCGAAAGGTTTATGTAAAATGTAATTGGTGGTCCGCGTCCTGTAAGAATATCACTTCCCGTGAGAGTTCCTGCAGGAATTTTTATTGCACATCGTGACGATTCATCAATCTTTTTTGCAATAGAATCAAGGATAAGACCCTCTACGGTGTTGGTTAGATTTATGTTTGTGTTTACGGAAATAATGTTTCCCTCATCGTCATATCTGTAATCTACCAACTCCTTGTAAATTTCTTCTGTACCGTCAATAACTTCTCCCACAGAGTTATTAACTGCCTGAATTGCAATGTTTTTTGCCTTGTCTTCTGCCATTGCGTAAATTATTGACGGTGCTTTTATTTCTATGAAAAATGCAATTAAAAAAAGGACACAAAACAAAATAAAAGCAAGAAATAAGTTTCTGAATTTTGTGTTGTTGGGAGAATTTTTTCTTCTGTGTAAAATTACTGTGTGCTTTTTCACACTCATCACCTGTATTTATTATATGTTATAGTTGAATTTTGTGTTTATGTGTGATAAAATCAAATCAGCGTATAAAAGTTTATTTATATAAAAGAAAGGAAACCCCGACAATGAAAGTTAAAGAATTGACGGAGATACTTGAAGGTACCGTAGTTTACGGTATGGATTTTCTTGATAGAGAAGTTTACACTGCCTGCGGAAGTGATATGATGAGCGATGTACTTGCTTTTGTGAAAGAACAGGCAGTTATGCTCACAGGTCTTGTTAATCCTCAGGTTGTAAGAACTGCAGAAATGATGGATATGAAATGCATAGTTTTTGTCAGAGGTAAAAAACCCGACTTGGGCATGATTGAACTTGCAGAAGAAAGAGAAATTGTACTCATTCAGACAGACTTTGAAATGTTCACTGCCTGCGGAAAACTTTATCAGGCAGGTCTTCGCGGAGGCAGTGGTAAATAATGAGTGAACTTAATTTCAGGTACGATGTTCTGAAAGATGATTTTACCTGTGCAGGTGAGGCCTCGGGGAAAATCAAACGTACACTCAAGGATTTAGGCTTCGATTCAAATTTAATAAGAAATATTGCAATCGCCGTTTATGAGGGCGAAATAAATATGGTAATTCATGCTGACGGCGGTGTTATCACATGTGACATTGCACCTGAATGTATTACTGTTGTGCTTGATGACAAAGGCCCCGGTATACCTGATGTTGAACTTGCAATGCAGGCGGGTTATTCAACTGCACCTGATAACGTAAGACAGCTCGGTTTCGGTGCAGGTATGGGTCTTCCCAATATCAAAAAATATACTGACGACATGAAAATTGAAACTCAGGTTGGTGTCGGCACGAAAATTACACTTAAATTCATGGTGAAATAGATTTAATGCAGAATGCAAAGTGCAAAATGTCGGGTCTGCGACGCAATTATATTTATAAAAACCAACGACAACAACGTAGGGGAGACGTTTCGTCTCCCGTCAGGTATCATGAAATTTTATTACGGGTCATTCGTGAATGACCCCTACGGTGTTTAATCGGTGCGATATATAATGGGTGAGGGCATCGCCCTCCCAACACTTTGCATTTTGCGTTTTGCACTTTGCACTAAATTATAATTTATATGTGTATCACAACGTAGGGGCAGATATTATCTGCCCGAAAAATCAGACAAAACGTAACACCTATTACTTCTTCACTATTACTTCTTACTTCAAATAAGGGGTGAATCTCTATGGATAAATATGCTCATTCCGTACGCCTTGACACTGAAAAATGTCTTGGATGTATGAACTGTATAAAAAGATGCCCTACCGAGGCAATCAGAGTGCGTAAAGGTAAGGCGAAAATGATTCACGAAAGATGCATTGACTGTGGTGAATGCATCAGAGTATGTCCTCATCACGCAAAATATGCTGAACGTGAATCTCTTACAAGTATTGTGAATTATAAATACAGAATTGCACTTCCTGCACCTGCCCTTTACGGACAGTTTGCAAACCTTGACGATATAAACATCATTCTCAATGTTCTCAAAAGAATGGGATTTGATGAGGTTGCCGAGGTTTCAAAGGGTGCAGAGCTTGTGTCCCATGCAACAAGAAAACTGATGGCTGCAGGTGCGTTCCGAAAACCTGTCATTTCATCGGCTTGTCCTGTTGTGTGCAGACTTATCAGAATTTCTTTCCCTGAACTCATTCCCAACGTTGTAAACTTAAACGCTCCTTTTGAAGAGGCTGCAAGACTTGCTCGTGAAAAGGCAATGAAAGAAAAGGGACTTGAAAGCGAGGATATCGGTGTGTTCTTTATCACACCTTGTCCTGCAAAAATCACTGCAATAAAACAACCTCTTTTCAGCGAAAAATCAAACCTTGACGGTGCTGTTGCAATAAGTGATATTTATCCTGTTATGAAGCAGCAGATGAAAAAAGTAACTGAAATTGAAAATATTCAGCATTCAGGCAGAATCGGTGTAGGCTGGGCAGTAAGCGGTGGCGAAGCATCTGCACTTCTTCTTGATAACAGTCTTCATGTAGACGGTATTGAAAACGTAATAAAAATCCTTGAAGAAATCGAGGATGATAAACTCAATAACGTTGATTTCATCGAACTGAATGCGTGTACTGAAGGATGTGTAGGCGGTTGCCTTACTGCAGAAAATCCTTACATAGCAAAAAACAGACTTCAGACATTGAGAAAATATCTTCCCGTTGCATGTAACAGAATAGGGGATGATAATGTACCCCGTGAAATGTTCTGGGACAAACCTCTTGAAGAGCTTCCCGTAATGAGACTTTCAGGCAACATTGTGGATGCAATGAGAATGATGAACGATATAAAGGAAATTCAGAAAATGCTTCCTAACCTTGACTGTGGTACATGTGGTGCACCCTCATGTAAAGCTCTTGCAGAGGACGTTGTAAAAGGTTATGCAAGTGTTAATGACTGCATGTTCTTACTCCGCAAACAACTTGACGAAAAGGATATGGAAAACCTTATTCCTGCACCGTTCCAGAAGTGAAAACGCTTTGCGTTTTCAGCGATATAAATCATACCTGATTTGCGATATACGCTCAGAGCGTGCGATATAACGTTGTGCGATATGCCCTTACGGGCGTGAAAAGATTTATATCATATCGCATTTTTATGAAGTAAAAATATATCGCGTACGAAGCACATATCGCAAAGTTTAATAGTTCTTTGCGTAATGTTCTGTTTTGCCACGGGAATTTATAATCAAATTAACGGCAACATTCGGCTCCCTTGTGTAAAGGGAGCTGTCACCGTAAGGTGACTGAGGGATTGTCTTCCGAGATTAAAAAATTATTTTGCAAAGTATAAAACATCGGTGATGCTACCGTGAAATTTTTAATAAACTGACGGCAACACCAGGCTCCCTTGTGTAAAGGGAGCTGTCGAAAAACGAAGTTTTTTGACTGAGGGATTGTTTAAGAAAAAAGGTGATTTCTTTTGGATAGAAAACATAATAAAGAAATTGTTCCTGTTGCGAAAATGCTTCGCAAGAATATGACCAAAGAAGAAAAGCATCTTTGGTACGATTTTTTGAAAAACTATCCCGTTCGTTTTTCAAGACAAAAAGTTCTCGGAAAATATGTTGCAGATTTTTATTCAGTTTCAGCAAAAATAATAATTGAGCTTGATGGCTCACAGCATTATGAGTCTGAGGGAATGGCAAAAGATGAAGAAAGAACAAAATATCTTGAGGAATATGGTCTTAAAATAATAAGAATTCCGAATAATGAAGTTAATCAGAATTTCAGAGGGGTTTGTGAGTACATAGATAAAATTGTCAAACAATCCCTCAGTCAGCCTTGACGGCTGACAGCTCCCTTTACACAAGGGAGCCAATTGAGTTGCAATTGTTTTTAGTTGTGATACATTAAATGTTTTTTAGAAAAGAAGGAATGAGCAATGAAAAACAAAAGTTTACTTAAAATACTCTCAACATTTCTTGCTGTGGTAATGGTGCTCGGCTCTGCACCATTGTCAGGGTTTGTGGGGATTGAATTACCTGATTTGTTTTCATTGAAAGCAGGGGCATACACAGAAGGTAATTTTACTTATTCTGTTTCAAATGGCGAAGCAATTGTTACTAGTTGCAATGATTATGTGAACACAGATATAACAATTCCATCAACTCTTGGTGGATATCCAGTTACATCCATAGGAATGTATACTTTTATGAATTGTAAAAAAATTACATCAATTACAATTCCAAAAAGTATAACAAGTACAAGTGAAGATGCATTTTATGGGTGTGAAAATCTTGAAAATGTGTATTATACAGGTGATATTGCTTCTTGGTGCTCCATAAATTTTGGAAGTGAAGTGGGTGGCTATTATAATCCGCTTGAATTTGCAGATAATTTTTATATTAACGGAGAACTTCAAAGAGATATTGTGTTCCCTGATACAATTAAACGCATAAAACAGTATGCGTTTAAAGGATATGATGGCTTAAACTCAGTAGTAATTCCGGATAATGTAACTGACATAGATTCATATGCCTTTTTTGACTGCAAAAATCTTACAAAGTTAACTTTGGGAAGCGGAATCAAACATTTGGGTGACTTGGTTTTTTATGGGTGTATAAATCTTGAAAACACATACTATACGGGAGATTTGAAGTCGTGGTGTGAAAACGGAATAGCTAGTGGAATTTTACCATATACAGAAAATCTCTATATAGATGAAAATTTAGTTTGTGAAGATTTTATTGTTGATTCAATTATTGAAATTTCAAACTCATGTTTTGCTCATAGTAAAATTTCAAGCTTGTATTTAAACGATATTAAAATGATTGGTGATAGTGCTTTTTTTAGCTGCGAAAAACTCGAAGAGGTTGTGCTTGAAAATATTACCATAATTTCTCTTTATATGTTTTCTGATTGCGGAAAGTTAAAACAGGTTTACATTCCAAAAAGTGTGAAAATAGTTGAACAAGGGGCTTTTTATAATTGCGAAAACATAGAAACGGTGTATTTCGAAGGAACAGAAGAAGAGTGGAATTCAATTGCGGTTTATCCCGGAAACATTGACCTTTTTGAAGCAAAAGTAGTTTTCCTCAATAATACAGGAGTGAGACCCAACTTCGCATCTAAAGGAGAAGTTTCAATTGAGGATCTCACGATCAATTACAAAGAAACTGTTCGTCTTTCGGAAAACTTCAAAGTTAATACAGGCAATGATTATAAATTAACTTATAAATCATCAGATGAAAGTATCGTTACAGTTGATGAAAATGGTTATGTAACGGGTGTTGGAAGAGGTTCCGCAGAAATTACAGTGACATTAACCGATGCTTATGGAAATGAGGTTTCTGATACAGCTATAGTTACTGTTAATGCAACTTGGTGGCAGTGGCTTATCATAATCTTCCTTTTTGGTTGGATTTGGTATTGAAATTTAACATTAAACTGATCACAACAATAGGCTCCCTTGTGTAAAGGGAGCTGTCGAAAAACGAAGTTTTTTGACTGAGGGATTGTTTATAAAGGATACCCTTAAACATAAAAGAAAGGATTTTCACTATGAAAGTCAAAGATTTAGCAGAAAAATATTCAATGAAAATTTTAAACGCTGCTGACATTGAAACGAGAGAAGCAAAAGGTTGCTACTGTGGTGACCTGTTGAGCTGGGTGATGTCGAGGGCAAATGCAGATGACGTGTGGCTGACTGTTATGGGCAACGTAAACTCAATCGGAGTGGCTGTCCTTGCTGATGTTGCATGTATAATTCTCACGGAAAATGCTGCTTTTGATGCAGATGCAATGAAACGTGCAAGTGAAAACGGAGTCATTGTTCTGCAGACAGAAATGAATACTTATGAAACTGCAGTAAAAGTTTACGAAGAACTTAAATGAGAGGGTGAGTGAAATGGAACTGAATTACGATTTCCATTTGCATTCATGTCTCTCACCCTGCGGAGACAACGATATGACGCCCTATAATCTTGTCAACATGGCAAAGATTATGGGGCTTGATGCTATTGCACTTACAGACCACAACACATGTCTTAACTGCGAATCGGCAATGAAAGTTGGCAAGGAAGCGGGAATACTTGTTATCCCGGGAATGGAACTGTGCACAGATGAAGAAGTTCACGTTGTGTGTCTTTTTCCTGCGTTGGATAATGCTCAAGTCGGATCGTAGCCATGTCGTTCTGTGAGCCAAGGAGTTGACCAGGAAGGTTGTCTTCCTAAGACCGCTTGGCCTCCGACTTGTTGGCAAGGAAGCGGGAATACTTGTTATCCCGGGAATGGAACTGTGCACAGATGAAGAAGTTCACGTTGTGTGTCTTTTTCCTGCGTTGGATA
>JAZRNJ010000356.1:0-14177 GCA_045648125.1 Acutalibacteraceae bacterium | reverse complement strand
GCCTGAATTGGGGGTTAATGTAACTCCGTCTGCCTTAGCTGCATCAAACATTTTCTGATAATGTGGTGCAACTCTGTAATCAAGATAAACGCCCGAACCTGCAACTGCTTCTTCAAGTTTTGGAACATAGCCTTCTTTGAGAATGTAGTTTCTGTTGACAAGAACTAAATTCCAATTATCTTCAGGAATTGTGATTTCCGTAGGATTGAAACCTGCATAGGAATAGGCATATCCTGATTCAGTTACCGGAACTGTGGGAACTGCTGTAGCACCTTGCTGAATGTCAGTTACGTTATTCTGAACTTCATCAAATTTTACAAGGTAATTCATACTCACCCATCCTGAGTAATTGCCAAAAAGAGTAAATCCCCACGAATCCTTCTGTTCAGAAATTATAAGCCTTGTTCCGCTTGGAATTGTTGTTACAACATTAAAATCCGTACCTGCACCTGCTCTCATGTTAAGAGGGCCTCCATCGTTAGTTTTTACAATATAAGTATTGGGAGATACCGTAACTGTTTCTGTTGTAATTTCAGGAACAGTTGTTGTTTCCTCCTCTTCTTTTCCACCGCATGCAGAAAAAGTTGATATGATGATTATTGCCGCAGAAAGAAGACAAATAAATTTTTTCACTTACACACACATCCTTTAATTACGCAACATTTTTATTGCTCTTATTTTTGAAAAAGCCTGAATAAACAAAGGGATAATAACCGCCTCGACACCAATCATAACAAGTGTCTGAACAACTCTCGGTGCAAGTACACCAAGATATGGCGAATGGTACATATAGGAAATCCAGAAAGTATTAAGTCCAAGACTTAAAAACAACTGAGTTATCACAACAGGAATAAACGAACGGAAAAAGGGATTTAATTTTCCGTCAAAATTTTTCCCTAAAAATATACCGAAAACAGCACCGACAAGAACTGCAGTCAGAGTAAATCCGGGGAAGAAATCTCCCACAGGAAACATCAGTGCACCTAAAACATCACTGACTCCTGACACCAACGCACCACCTTTGACACCATAAAGATATGCTGCAATTGCCACCGGCACAAAAGCAAAACTCACCTTAATCTGCTGACTGCTGACAACAGGCACAAGACGTGACAAAACAATTTCAAGTGCTGTCAGCATTGCAAGAGTTGCCAGCATCACAAGGGATGACATATTATTTTTGTTTTTTGACATAGAAAAAGCCTCCTTATCACAACTCGCTGAAATAATAAGGAGGTCCTGCCTTTATTATTCTACAGCGGGATGCAAAATACCAACCGCAGGTTTTACCCTTTCGCCCCCAAGACAACTCCCCGTTCTTTGAGGTACTTAACGCTGATATTCTTACTCTGTATATTATTTTATTCTTACTTATCTTTTATCTGTATCAAGAAGTTTATTCAGTTCCTGCATGAATGTATTTATATCACGGAACTGTCTGTAAACAGATGCAAAACGAACATAAGCAACATCGTCAATATCCTTGAGTTTTTCCATTGCAAGTTCGCCTATCTGAATTGATGTAACTTCTCTGTCAAGTGAATTCTGAAGCTGTGTTTCAATATCACTTACTGCTCTCTCGATTGTTTCAGAGGTTACGGGACGTTTTTCACAAGCCTTGATCATACCGTTAAAAAGCTTCTGTCTGTCAAAAACCTGGCGTGACTTATCTTTCTTAACAACAATAATGGGCACACTTTCGATAATCTCGTAAGTTGTAAAACGTTTTGTGCATTTGATACACTCACGGCGACGACGGATTCTTTCACCATCATCAGCGGGACGTGAATCAATAACCTTGCTTTCTTCATAACCGCAGAAAGGACATTTCATCAAAAAACACTTCCTAACAATAAAATATATTGGGCTTTTCAAACATTGTAGCACAATATTTATTATTTTTCAACAATATTCAACTTTTTCTTCAGATATTCGCAGGATTTTTTTATTTCCTCCGGAGAAGAAAAATTATGTCTGTAAAGTTCGACTATATAATTCCCCTGATAATTTACTTTTTTCATCTCATCAAAAAGAACGGAGAAATCAAAATTCCCTTTACCGGGTGGCAGACATGTTTCTCCCTCTGTATTATCGCTGACATGTATATTTACAATTGACTGCGAAAAAACGGGAAGAAAATCACCGATTTCAAAACCACATTTTTTCATCTGTTTAACATCAAAATTAAATTTGAAATTTTCTCCCATGTAAGTTTTCATTCTTTTCAGGAACTCAGGGTCACCGCTGCACATTGACCACACATTTTCCTGAACTGTTTCAATGCCGAAACGCTTTCCTTCTTCCGAAAGATAAGAAAAACGTTCAAAATATTCTTCTTCACTTACTTCCGAGGGAAATCTTGCACCGTGAATTATCAGGTACTTTGCACCTATTTCATTTGCAGCATCAAAAAACTTTTTATAATATTCGGTCATTTCAAAAAATCTCTTTTTATAACGTGAGAAAAAGAAAAATGATTCACAGGCTGACGTAAAAGGATGCAGAGAATCCGTTCTTATGGAATAAAAATCTTTTACAGCATTCAGTTCTTTCAGATATTCCTTTGAAAGTTCACTGTCTGCATTGAAGAAAATCTCTGCAGTATGAATATCAAGTTTTCCTATTTCTTCAAGAGAGTTTTTTGTTTCAAGGGGATAAAAACATGAACTTGATGCACCGATTGCCATAAAATTGCACCTCTTACATTATTTTTCATTGCTTTGTTTTTTCAGAAATCGTATAATTTTTCTGAAATGAGGAAATGAAATGAAGTTAAATAAATACACAAAATTAATTATTATTCTCGGCATTACACTTACGGTAATTGCCATGGTTTGCTGTGCCCTGACAGATATCTGTGCAGGTAAAACAGGAAATTATTATCTGCTGATGAGTTACTCACGTGACTTTGCAATACTTTCCCGTCAATACATCGGCTTGACAATACTCGGAGGAATCATAACTCAGGTAATATACAAAGAAGCTGAAGAAGACAACTAAAAAAGTGGGAGGAAATCTCCCACTTTCTTATATAATTCCGTCTTTTTTCATCTGTATGATATTTTCCTTGTGTTTCATTACAACAATGACACTCATAACGAGGTTTATCGCAAAAACACCGAGAATTGTGCCTATAGGCTGATGTGTGATAAAGTTAACAAGCATCACACCGAAAGGAATCATGGAAACACCCACAACTGAGCCGAGACCAACTTTTTTCTTGATGAGAATTGTAAGGATAAACACAAGTGCAAGAGGCACAAATGCAAAGGGACATATTGCAGCAATTGTACCGCCTGTTGCAGAAACACCTTTACCGCCTTTAAAGCCGAAGAACACAGGAAAAATATGTCCTATTACAACAAACAGACCTGCCCATGCAAGTAAAATCATGCTCTCTTCATCAAATTTATGTTTGAGAACAAGTACATAAGCAAGTGACTTTGAAAGGTCGAGAAGAAGTACTATTACACCTGCTATTTTTCCGAAAACACGGAAGGCATTTGTTGCTCCCGCATTTCCGCTGCCATATTCTCTGATGTCTTTTTTATACATAATTTTCGGAATGATAACTCCGAAATTAAGACATCCTATTAAATATCCGATTATTGCATATAAGACAAATTTCATACTACTACCTTTTTGCTTGATTATTTATTTTCTTCTTTTTTATCTTTGGGATTTTTTGAATTAGTATATTCACCTGCATCAAAAACATAGTCTTTGCCGGGGAAAATTGCATTGAGAAGAATACCTGCAATTGCCGCTACTGCAAGAGCTGAAAGTGTAACAGTAACTGAACCGACTGTGAATGTGATACCTGCTGTAAGGCCGAGAGCAAGTACAAGAATAACTGCTGCAACAATTGTGTTACGGCTCTTTGTCAGGTCAACCTTATTTTCTACAAGGTTTCTGATACCGATTGCAGAAATCATACCGTAAAGCACAAGTGAAATACCACCGATTACTGCTGTGGGAATAAGGTTGATGAATGCTGCTATTTTAGGTGAGAAAGAAAGTACAATTGCCACACCTGCTGCAATTCTTACAACCTTGGGGTCGTAAACCTTTGTAAGAGCAAGAACACCTGTGTTTTCACCGTAAGTTGTGTTTGCAGGGCCACCGAAAAGTGATGAAAGTGTTGTTGCAAGACCATCACCTACAAGTGTTCTGTGAAGACCGGGGTCTGCAATAAAGTTTTTACCTGTTGTTGCACTGATTGCAGAAACATCACCGATATGTTCCATCATTGTTGCAAGTGAAATGGGAACACAGATGATGATTGCACTGATAATAAGGTTCTTATCAGGAGTATTTCCGAAAACAATATTTTCTTTCATTACGGGAAGTCCTATCCATGCTGCTTCCTTGAGTGCTTCAAGTTTTGCTGCATCGAAAACTTCCATTCCTGCGAAATGCATTGCAACTGCTGCAAGAACAGAAACTATAATACCAATAAGGATAGGTACAATTTTTGCCATACCTTTGCCCCAGATGTTACAAACTGCAACTGCTGCAATTGCAATAATTGCCAAAATCCAGTTTGTCTGTGCATTGCTGATTGCTGAGGGAGCGAGAATAAGTCCGATTGCGATAATTATGGGGCCTGTTACAATAGGCGGGAAGAATTTCATAACTTTTCTTACATCAAACACTTTAAAAAGTAATGCAAGAATAAGATACACAAGCCCTGCTACAGCAACACCAAGACATGCATAGGGAAGCATTTTTGCCTGAGAAACTGGGTCTTGACCACCAAGCTCCTTAACAGCAGCATAACCGCCGAGGAAAGCAAAAGAAGAACCGAGGAATGCAGGAACTTTCATCTTTGTAAGCAGATGGAAAAGAAGGGTTCCCAGACCTGCCATAAGAAGTGTTGTCTGAATGTTGAGACCTGTAAGCAAGGGAACAAGCACCGTTGCACCGAACATAGCAAATGTATGCTGGAAACCGAGAACCAATGTTTTACCTGTTCCTAATTCCTTAAAGGAATCATAAATAGGATTGTCGCCTACTGCTTTTTTTGGTTTTGACATAATTGAACATCCTTTCACTTTCATGTTCGGAGAAATATATTTTCCCTCAGCATTTAGTTTACTATAACAGAGTAACATTTGTCAATATTCATTAAAATTTACAGATAAATTTTAACAATTTTATTGTAAAAAACAGTCCGATGTGCTATCATTAGATAAATATACATGTTAGGAGAAATACACATGATTAAAAATGACAGCCACGTTTTATGGTATTCAAAACCTGCACCTACATGGACTTACTCTTTACCAATCGGTAATGGTCACCTTGGTGCTATGATATACGGCGGAGATAAAAAAGAAAAAATCGCCCTCAACCACGATGAAATATGGAGTGGTACACCTCATTGCAACTATTTCAGCTGGGAAGGACAACCGGAAGACAGAAGTGAATTTTTCTTCAAAGCAAGAGAACTCGCTCTTGACGGTAAGAAATTTGAAGCACAGGAGCTTCTTCAGGATAATTTCCACGGCCATTGGTCTCAGGCTTATCTGCCTCTTGGTGAAATTAACCTTGAATTTCTTCTTGACGGAAAAGTTACAAATTTCAGACGTGAACTGAATTTACAGAATGCTGTTGCTTCAGTTTCATACAAAATCGGTGATGTAAAAATCGAAAGAGAATATATCGCATCTTATCCGAAAAATGCAATCGTCATGAACATTAAAAACGATACTGAAAACGGTATTGATTTTGAACTTAATTTTGCTTCTTGTCTGAAACACACAACACGTTTTGAAAACTCTTATTTCGTTATCGACCAGGAATGCCCTGTCAGAACAGATAACGATGCAGGTGATACAACTGACAAATTCTACATCTATTCAGAAAATGAAAAAGGTATTCTTTCACGTTCAATTGTAAAAATCATTGATAAAAACGCAACTGTTGAAGAATCAAAAAAAGGACTCCTTATCAAAGGTTCAAAAAACACTACTATTATCTTCTCCTGTGAAACAAGTTTCAACGGTTTCGACAAACATCCCGAAAGAGAAGGTAAAGAATATAAAGACGCTTGTCTTTCTTACATAAACGGTTGTGAAGGTCTCACATACGAAGAACTCAAAGACGAACACGTAAAAGACCATCAGAAATATTATGACAGAGTTTCACTTGATTTAAACGGTGATGACAAAACTGATATAACGACCAAGGACAGACTTGAAAACTTCGAAAAGGACAAAAACGACAGAAACCTTTATACTCTCCTTTTCAACTACGGCAGATACCTTACAATTGCTTCATCCCGTGCAGGTACTCAGCCTACAAACCTTCAGGGCATCTGGAATGACAGAGCTTGTCCTCCCTGGAACTCAAACTATACTATCAACATCAATACTGAAATGAACTACTGGCCTACACTTATGTGCAACCTTGAGGAAATGCATGAGCCTATGATAGGTCTTGTTGAAGATTTATCTGTTGCAGGTGTTAAAACGGCTCAGGACTTCTACCATGCAAACGGATTTACTTCTCACCACAACACAGATATCTGGAGAATGACTCACCCCGTACCCGGTAACTCACAGTGGTCTTTCTGGCCTCTCAGCTCAGGTTGGATGTGCCGTCATCTCTTTGACCATTACGAATATACAGGCGATGTTGACTTCCTCAGAGAGAAAGTTTACCCCATAATGAAAAAAGCAGCTGAATTCTATCTT
Source organism: Acutalibacteraceae bacterium (assembly GCA_045648125.1). Classification (GTDB taxonomy): domain Bacteria; phylum Bacillota; class Clostridia; order Oscillospirales; family Acutalibacteraceae; genus SIG575. The sequence goes on along the minus strand of JAZRNJ010000356.1, from coordinate 7,479 downwards.
GACATTCTCGTTACAGATGATGAGGGCTACATCATTATCGCTCCTTCAACATCACCTGAAAACGAATATCATCTCGGCACTCATAAATGTTCAGTCAGCGAAACAACTACAATGACAATGTCAATTGTAAAAGAGCTTTTCATCAACTGCATTGAGTCAACAGAAATTCTCGGTATTGACGAAGACTTCGCAAAACTTCTTAAATCAAAACTTGATAACATGATTCCTTTCAGAATCGGAAGCAAAGGTCAGCTTCTTGAATGGTACCTTGAAGAAAAAGACTGTGACCCACATCACAGACACACATCTCACCTTTACGCGCTTCATCCTGCAAACCTTATTACAAAAGAAGAAACTCCCGACCTTTTCGAGGCATGTAAGAAGAGCCTTGAAATCAGAGGTGATGACGGTACAGGTTGGAGTCTCGGTTGGAAAATCAACTTCTGGGCAAGACTTCTTGACGGTGACCATGCACTTATTCTCCTTAACAATCAGCTCAGATTCAAGGATGATACAAAGACAGTTTACAGAGGTGGCGGTACTTACGCAAACCTCTTCGACGCTCATCCGCCTTTCCAGATTGACGGTAACTTCGGTGCATCAAGCGGTATTGCTGAAATGCTCCTGAGAAGCGTTAAAAACAACATTTATCTTCTTCCTGCACTTCCCTCATCATGGGAAACAGGTTCAGTCAAAGGTCTTAAAGCAAAAGGCAACGTAACTGTTGACATTGAATGGGAAAACGGCAAACTCAAAAACTACCGTCTTGAAAACGCTAACGAAAACACACGTGTTTTCTATGACGGAAAAGAGGTAAAATAAATGATTTCTATTCAGGGTGTCACAAAAAAATATGGCAAATTCAAAGCAAATGATGACATTGATTTTACCGTGCAGGATGGTCAGATTGCCGTTCTTCTCGGCCCTAACGGTGCAGGTAAATCAACTCTTATCAAATGCATTACAGGTCTTCTCAGATTTGAGGGACTTATTGAAATTGACGGGCACGATAACAAATCAATTGAGGCAAAAAAACTTTTAGGATATATCCCTGAGATGCCTGCAGTTTATGATATGCTGACAGTATCTGAGCACATTGAATTTATTTTACGTGCTTACAAATGCAATGACAGAGATTATGCAGAAAAGCTCCTTGAAAGATTTGAAATGTCTGACAAAAAAGATAAACTTGGCAAGGAACTTTCAAAAGGTATGCAACAGAAACTTTCAATTATCTGTGCCCTTGCACACAAACCGAAATGTGTGATTTTTGACGAACCTATGGTGGGTCTTGACCCACACGCAATCAAAGAACTGAAAGAAATTTTTGTTGAACTTAAAAATGAAGGTGCAAGTGTTCTTATCAGCACACACATGCTTGACAGCGTTGAAGACTACTGGGATGTTGCAAACATCATGGTAAACGGCACTTTCGCTGCAACAAAAACAAACGATTCCCTTGACTCTTCAAAGAGCCTTGAAGAACTGTTCTTTGAAATCACGGAGGGAAAGACAGATGAATAACCCTCTTGTCTATGTTCTTTTGACACGTTTCAAAAACAAACTTCTTTCAATTGTAAAAAAGCCGGGACAGATGATTTTCATTCTGATTTTTGCTGCAATGTTTTTATTCTCCGTGTTTGCAGGAAATCAGTCCGGTGGTCTTTATTATAATTATCGTGATTTTAATGAACTGCTTTCAATATGCCTTGTCCTTTTCGGGGTGTCTTATTCGCTGACATCTTTCAGCGGAATTTCAAAAGGTGCAAGTATGTTCTCAATGAGTGACGTAAACTTGCTTTTCTCCTCCCCTGTCAAGCCTATACCCATTCTTATTTACGGACTTATTCAGCAGATGGGTACAAGTTTACTGCTCGGTTTCTTTATTCTCTTTCAGTACACAACTGTTCACAACTTCTACGGAATTGACATAAAATTCATCATCGCAGTTTTCCTGCTTTATGCTTTGGTCAGCTTCTGCGGACAGTTGACAGCAATGGTAATTTACATTCTGTCAAGTTCTGACGAGAAAAAAAGAAACACTGCTAAATATTCATTTATCGGCATTATTGCCGCAGGTGCTGTGGGAATTTTCCTTTATGCCCTTTCTATGGGTCAGGAAAACATGATAGAAAATGTTGTGAAATCAGCATCATCCTTACCTGTCATGTTTTTCCCCGTAATCGGTTGGGCAAAAATGATTCTTACAGGACTTTTTGCAGGTGAAACTGTCAATATTATTTATGTTGCACTCGGTTCTTTTCTGATGATTGCTTACATTGTGGTAATGGTAATGCTTGTAAAAGTGAAACAGACAGACTATTACGAAGATGTACTGAAAGCCACAGAAATTTCTTTCAGTGCAATTACGGCAAAAAAAGAAGGAAAACTGAATGAGGTTGTTCCTCAGAATGTAAAAGTAGGCAAAACAGGACTTCATGGTGGCAACGGCTCTGATGTTTTCTATTACAAACACAAGGTTGAATCACGCCGTGCAAAAGCATTTGTTTTTGATGTACAGACTCTTGTTTATATGGCAATAATTTCCGTTTTCTCTTTTGTAATGAAAAACGAAGGTATACTGCCTGTACTTGTTCTTGCAATTTATCTGCAGATGTTCTCTGTTGCATTGGGAAGATGGGTTAAAGAGCTTTTGCTCCCTTATGTTTATCTCATACCCGAAAAACCGATGAAGAAACTTTTCAATTGCCTTAAAGAAAGTTTTGTGAAAATTATAACTGAAGCAGTTGTGCTTTTCCTTATTGTAGGACTTATAATGAAACTTGAGCCATTGGAAATTGTAGGTTGTATACTCATCAGGATTTCATGCGGTATTCTTTTCACGGGAGTAAATTTGTTCTGCGACAGATTTTTCGGAGGAATTTCACTCAAAGCACTGACGCTTATCCTTTACTTCCTTTTTGCAATGATTTTTACACTTCCGGCAATTATCACTGCATTTTTCCTTTATCAGTTCACATATACGGAGATATGGTTAATTTGTGTAATCTCCTCAGTTGTGAACACTCTTTCAGGCATACTTACACTCTTTATAAGCAGAAACGTTCTGCAATATGCAGAACTTAACAACAGATAAAACTTAATTTATAAACGGAGGAATTCAAAATGCTTTCAGACATTGAAATCGCTCAAGGAGCGAAAATGCTCCCCATTACAAAAATTGCAGGAAAAATGGGTCTTGACTCAGACCTTATTGAACCATACGGCAAATATAAGGCTAAGCTCCCCAAAGAACTTTTTGAAAAAGTTAAAGACAATGAAGACGGTAAACTTGTTCTTGTTACTGCAATTAATCCCACTCCTGCAGGTGAAGGTAAAACAACAACAAGCATCGGTCTCGGTCAGGCAATGCACAAAATCGGCAAAAACGCTGTTCTTGCACTGAGAGAGCCTTCTCTCGGTCCTGTTTTCGGTGTTAAAGGCGGTGCCGCAGGTGGTGGCTACGCTCAGGTTGTTCCCATGGAAGACATCAACCTCCACTTTACAGGTGACATGCATGCAATCACATCTGCAAACAACCTTCTTTGTGCAGCAATTGACAACCATCTTCAGCAGGGCAATGAACTCGGTATTGACCAGAGAAGAATTCTTTTCAAACGCTGCCTTGATATCAACGACAGAGCACTGAGATTTGTGAACGTTGGTCTCGGTGGCAAAGTAAACGGTATTCCCCGTGAAGACGGTTTCATCATCACAGTTGCAAGTGAAATTATGGCTATTCTCTGCCTTGCAGATGACATTTTTGACCTTAAATACAGACTCGGTAACATTCTTGTTGCTTACAAATATGACAATTCTCCCGTTTATGCAAAAGACATCGGTGTTCACGGTGCAATGGCAGTTCTTCTTAAAGATGCTATCAACCCCAACCTTGTTCAGACTCTTGAGAACACACCCGCTATTATCCACGGTGGTCCTTTTGCAAATATTGCGCACGGTTGCAACTCAGTAAGAGCAACAAAATATGCTCTCAAGCTTGGTGATTACTGCATCACAGAAGCAGGTTTCGGTTCAGACCTTGGTGCTGAAAAATTCCTTGACATCAAGTGCCGTTTTGCAGGTCTCAAGCCTGACTGTATTGTTCTTGTCGCTACTGTAAGAGCGCTTAAATATAACGGTGGCATCAAGAAAGAAAATCTTGCAGAAGAAAATGTTGATGCACTCAGAAAAGGTATTGTAAACCTTGAAAAGCACATTGAAAACATGCTTTCTTACGGTGTACCCCTTGTAGTTGCAATCAACCGTTTCCATACAGACAGCGAAGAAGAACTTTCAATCATTGAAGAATGCTGTAAGAAACACGGTTGCGACTTTGCACTCAGCGAAGTATTCGCTAAAGGCGGAGACGGTGGCATTGACCTTGCTGAGAAAGTTATCGCAGCATGTGAAAAGGAAAACAATTTCAAATTCCTTTATGACGAAAAACAGCCTCTTAAAGAGAAAATCGAAACAATTGCTAAAAACATCTACGGTGCAGACGGCGTTGTATTCACAGCAAATGCAGAAAAGAATCTTGCTGAAATTGCAAGACTCGGTTTCGAAGAAATCCCCGTATGTATTGCAAAAACTCCCCTTTCACTTACAGATGACCCCACAAAGCTTGGCAGACCTGAAAACTTTATGATTACCGTTAAGGAAGTAAAACTTTCAGCAGGTGCAGGTTTTGCAGTTGTTCTCACCGGTGACATTATGACAATGCCCGGACTTCCCAAGAAACCCGCAGCTCTTATCATCGACATTGATGAAAACGGCAACACAGTAGGACTTTCATAAATAAATACACAATAATAAAAACAGCAGAAGTTCAGATTTGAACGTCTGCTGTTTTTTTAGTTTGGTAAATTATAATTTTCAACGAAAAATCCCCTCCGTCATTTTCTTACGAAAATGCCACCTCCCCTTGCATTTTCAAGGGGAGGCTGAAACTAAGGTCACTGTTAAATTGTAATTTATTCTTTCTTCAACTTTTCTATGTATTCTTTATCTTTCTTTGAAAGGTCTGCCTTTTCAATCATATCAGGGCGTTTCTGAAGAGTTCTTTCAAGGGCTTTTTCGTGACGCCATTTTTCTATATTTGCATGATGTCCCGAAAGAAGAATTTCAGGCACTTGTCTTCCTCTCCATTCAAAAGGTCTTGTGTACTGAGGATGTTCAAGAAGTCCCGAGTAATGGCTTTCATCTTCAAAGCATTCGTTATCAGAAAGCACACCGGGAATCATTCTTGAGATACTGTCTGCAAGTACAAGGGCCGGTAATTCACCACCTGTAAGAACATAGTCGCCGATTGAAATTTCTTCATCAACGAGTTCTTCAATAACACGCTCATCAACGCCCTCATAGTGACCACAGAGAAGAACAAGGTTTTTCATCTGTGAAAATTCACGTACCTTCTCCTGAGTCAGCACATTTCCCTGGGGTGACATATAAACAAGATATGGTCTCTCCCCTGTTTCTTCGCAGATGTGTTCAAAACAAGATGCTATGGGCTGTGTCTGCATTATCATGCCCATTCCTCCACCGTAAGGTGAATCGTCCACACGGTTGTGCTTATCCTCTGTGAAATCTCTTATATTATGGCAATTTATTTCAACGTAACCGTTTTCCCTTGCCCTGCCTATTATGCTTGATGACAGCACATTTTCGCACATTTCGGGAAAGAGAGTCATTATGTCAATTCTCATCGTCAAAAATTCCTTTCATGGGACGAATTTTAACTATTCCCGTTTCAACATCAACATCAATTACCACATCTTTGATTGCAGGAATAAGGTATTCTTTTCCATCTTTTTCAATGTGCCACACGTCATTCGCACCCGTCATGCTGACGTCAGTAATGACACCGTAAACAATACTTTCATCATCTGCATCGTAAACTGTGCAATCAATAAGTTCAGCAATGAAATAGTGACCCTTCTGAATTTTTGCATCGTCTCTTTTTATGTAGAGAATTTTACCACGCATCGCCTGTGCACTTTCAACGCTATCAACACCGTCAACTGTGAGAAGTGCCACATTGCCGTGGTCTCTTGCACTTTTTACATCAAGGCTTTTTATGCCTTTTTCATCAAGATAAAGTTTTTTGAATTTTTTAAGAAATGCAGGACTGTCACACCATGGATTTACTCTCATTTCTCCACGGACACCGTGTGTTCCTACAATTTCACCTACTTCAAGAAAATCTTTTTTCATTACTCTTCGTCCTCCGATGAAACGACTTTTGCATCGCCTTCAATTTCTCCGTTTTTATTGATAATTGTTTTATATTCCTTAGTAATACCAAAGAAAGTAATCAGGTTAGTAATTCCTGCAAAAACGAATACACCACCCACAATTCTCAGCATTGTAGTGAGAGTCAGTCCCGGGTTGAGAATAAACACAATACCGAGAAGTATTCCGATAAGTGATGTAATAAGTATGGGAACGAATTTGCTCATACCTGATTTTTTAAGTTCAATCGCATTTTTCATTTTCAGTATTCCATCAACAAGGATTATCACTCCGAAAACGCTGACAATGAAATCTGAAACGACATATGGTTTTGAAATTATATAAACACCTGCAATGGCAGATAATATTCCGATTACAAGACCAAAAACAGTTACACGTTTTACGGTTGTTTTTGAAAAATAATTTATTGTTTTTGTTACACCGAAGCCAAGTGTCAATGCACCTACAATATAACCTGCAATGTTTGCAATTTTATGAGGAAAAAGCATAAGCAGAATACCGGCCAACACAAACCCGCCCAGAGCAAGGATACTGTTTTTTCTTACATTATTTAAAAAGGATTTCATAAAATCACCTCAAATATGATTTTACATTATTTTCTTATAAATGTCAAAAGCCTGCAACGAATTGCAGGCTTAACATCAGTCAATTTCTACTTTGACCTTAGCATCGTTACGGATTGCTGCTGCACGCATTACTGTGCGTACTGCTTTTGCAATTCTTCCCTGTTTACCGATAACTCTGCCCATATCGTCAGCAGCTACGTTAACATGGAAAACAATAAGGCCATCTTCTTCTGTTGATGATGTGACGTTCACAGCATCGGGGTCTTCAACAAGTCCCTTGACAATTGATACCAACAATTCTTCCATTGTCGATTCCGTCCTTTCTTTCCGTTATATTCAAAGTTTTTCCAAAATATACGGAATTATTCGGGTAGTCTCACATACCGAGTGTTGGTAAGGAACTTAGATGATGTTTTCTTTTTTAAGGATTGATTTTACTGTGTCTGTGGGCTGAGCACCGTTTGAAATCCATTTCTTTGCTTTTTCAGCATCGATTTTAACTTCTGCGGGTTCTGTCATGGGGTTGAAGTAACCGATTTCTTCGATGAATCTGCCGTCACGGGGATATCTTGAATCCGCAACTACTACACGATAGAAAGGTGCTTTCTTAGCGCCCATACGACGCAATCTGATTTTTACTGCCATTTTTGTTTCCTCCATTTGA
>JAZRNJ010000355.1:0-6179 GCA_045648125.1 Acutalibacteraceae bacterium | reverse complement strand
AAACAGCAATTTATGCTAACGTTATCATCAAAAAAGGTGTAGTAATCGAATAATTCAGAGGTGACATATTTTGAAAAGAGTTCTTGCTTTTGACTTTGGTGCATCAAGCGGCAGAGCAATTATCGGCAAATTTGAAAACGGAAAAATTGAACTTGAGGAAGTTCATCGTTTTTCAAATGACCCTGTAAGTGTGAACGGTACAACTTACTGGGATGTTCTCAGACTTTTTTATGAAATCAAACAGGGTATTATAAAAGCAAAACAGGCAGGCGGTTTTGTCAGTATCGGTATTGACACATGGGGTGTTGACTTCGGTCTTATTGACGAATTCGGTTGTCTTCTTGAAAATCCTATCCACTACCGTGATGTAAGAACAGTTGGTATGATTGAGGAAGCAGAAAAGTATATTTCTAAAAGAGAAATGTACGATATTACAGGCATTCAGTTCATGGAACTCAACACCGTTTTCCAGCTTCTTGCCCTTAAAAAAGAGCGTCCTCACATGCTTGAGAGAACTGATAAAATGCTCTTTATGCCTGACCTTTTTGCATATATGCTTACAGGCGAAAAGAATACAGAGTATTCAATTGCAACAACATCACAGATGATTGACCTGAAAACAAATTCATGGTCAGAAAAACTTCTTGATAAACTCGGAATTAAAAAAGATATTTTTGCACCTATCGTAAAAAGCGGTACAAAAGTAGGATTTTTAAGTAAGGAAATCTGCGAAGAATGTGGTGTGCCAAGCGTTCCTGTTATTGCAGTGTGTGAACATGATACACAGTCTGCAATAAGCGCTGTTCCTTGCCCCGAAGGCGAATTTGCATTCATCAGCAGTGGTACATGGTCACTTTTTGGTACAGAGCTTGAAAAACCTGTTGTCAATGACACAACTTACGAAATCAACGTCACAAACGAAGGCGGTTATGATTTCTCAACAGGTTTCCTGAAAAATATTATCGGATTGTGGCTTATTCAGGAAAGCCGTCGTCAGTGGGCAAGAGAAGGTGAAAACTATTCTTATGCCGACCTTGAAAAATTAGCTTTGGCCTCTGAGCCTTTCAAATGTTTTATTGACCCTGATGCACCTGAATTTGTTCCTCACGGAAATCTTCCCGAAAGAGTTCGTGAATATTGCAGAAAAACAAATCAGTACGTTCCTGAAACAGTTGGCGAAATTATGCGCTGTATTTATGAAAGCCTTGCAATGAAGTACAGAGAAACTTTTGATAAAATCAAAGAGTGTACAGGAAAAGACTATCCCGTAATTCACGTTATCGGTGGTGGCACAAAAGATACACTCCTCTGTCAGCTTACTGCAAATTCATGTGGTTGTGATGTAAAAGCAGGACCTATAGAGGCAACTGTTCTCGGAAACCTTGCAGTTCAGCTCATTTCTCACGGAGAAATCAAGGATATAAAAGAGGCAAGAGAAATTATTGCATCAAGTGAAAATGTTGTTACATATAATCCTCAGGATGCTGACAAATGGTCAGAGAATTTTGAGAAATATTTAAAGGCAACTAAATAAAAAACAAGTGTCTCACTTAAGGTAAGTCAACCTTTAAGTGAGACACTTTTTAGTTTAAAAGATAAATTGCAAAATTCAGATACCCTGCAAAAGTTACCCACAGAAGATAGGGTATAAGAAGAAGTCCTGCAGGTTTTGAAATTCTGTAAAATAGAATTATATTTGCAAGTATCAGCGCCCATAAAGCCACAAGCCACATAAAAGCAAAAAGATAATCTTCTCTGTTAAAGAAAATTATTGACCACAGGAAATTGAAGAAAAGCTGTGTTCCGTACACAATAAAAGCATTTCTTTTTTGTTTATCAGTTGCAGAGCTTGTGGTAACAAGATATGCAGAAATCCCCATAAGGATGTAAAGAATTGTCCACACAACAGGGAAAAGCCATGCCGGTGGTGAAAGTGGCGGTTGATTGATATTTTCAAAGCTTTCCATACTGTTCATAGTAAGTAAAGCAGAAAGACCTCCCACAGCAAGGGGAATAAAAAGATTAATAAGTAAAGGTTTCAGTTTAATGGTCACAAAAATCACCTCAATATAATTATATACTTTCTTTAAAAATCTTATTCTTAAAAGTTGTAAACAATGAAATAATGTGATAGAATATATAGGTAATATTTCCGCCCGTAGCACAGCAGGATAGTGCAGCAGATTCCGATTCTGAAGGTCGGGGGTTCGAATCCTCTCGGGCGGGCCAAAACGAGGTGATACCATGAAAATAAAACTTATCGGAAACCCTAAAATAATTATGTCAAACCCAAACAGTAAACATAATTATTTCGGATGGCCTACGGTGGCAAAATTGCAGGACGGAAAAATTGCAGTTGGTGCATCAGGATTCAGACTTGAACACGTCTGTCCTTTCGGAAAAGGAGTAATTTCATATAGTTACGACAACGGAGAAACTTATACTTCTCCTGCACCTGTAATTGATACACCACTTGATGACAGAGATGTTGGTATCTGTCCTTTCGGAGAAAAAGGAGTTATTGTCACTTCATTCAATAACTCAGCAAACATGCAGAGAGATTATAACAAAGAAAACGAATATGTGCAGAGATATCTTGATACAATCACAGAGGAAGATGAGGAAAAATATCTTGGTGCAACTTTCCGTGTGAGCTATGACTGCGGAGTAACATTCGGTAAAATTTTCCGTTCTCCCGTAACATCTCCACATGGACCTCGGGAACTTCGTGACGGAACAATTTTATGGGTAGGAAACAATTTTGATAATTGTGAAGCGGGACTTGAAGTTGTGAAACTTAACCCGGAAACAGGAGAAGCAGAATACATAAGTAAAATTACAATTGATGACGAAAACATTTTCATCAATGAGCCTAATATACTTGAACTTCCTGACGGAACACTTATCTGTCACACAAGAGCAGAGAACGATAATTTGTTTACAACCTATCAGTGTTTTTCCTCTGATAAAGGTAAAACATGGACTCCTCTTGAAAGAATTCTCGGTGAAACTGACGGCGCACCGCCACATCTGTTTTTACATTCGTCAGGAGTGCTTATTTGTACCTACGGCAGAAGAAAATACCCTTACGGAATTATGGCCATGTTCAGCACAGATTACGGTAAAACATGGGAAAAAGATATCAGAATTTATGAGAGTAAACTTGATGAAGATGACCTGGGTTATCCCTCAACAATTGAACTTGATGATGGTACATTGCTCACTACTTTTTATGCACCTGCATCAGAAGACAGACACTGCGAAATTTTCCAGCAGAAATGGAAATTAATGTAAATAATATGTAACAAAAATATTAAATGTGTTGTAAATTTTCAGGTGTGGGTTATAATGGAGAAAAAGGAACGAAAGAAAATACGTCTTGCGAACAATGATTATTCATCAGTTGGTGCGTATTTTATTACACTTTGTACTAAAAACAAAGAACACAATCTTTCTAAAATCATCGTAGGGGACGGGTTTCCCGTCCCGAAAAATACAATTTACGGTGATGTGGTTAATAGGTACATTAGTGAAATTAAAATTAAATATCCCAATGTTTCTGTTGACAAATTTGTAATTATGCCAAACCATATACATATGATTATTGTGATTTCTCAAAATGGGACGGGAAACCCGTCCCCTACGATAAGCAATATAATGGGATGGTTTAAATACCAGACAACAAAAACAATAAATAACATACGTGATTCTTCTGCAGAAAAATTTTGGCAGAGGTCATATTTTGACCATATTATAAGAGGACAAAAGGACTACGAGGAACAATGGAGATACATTGATGAAAATCCTGTAAGATGGATATATAAAGTATAACAAGAGGTGATTATATGAAAGATAAAAAATTATCTTCAGCCAAACAGATTTTTATTGGTGTTTTCAGCGTTTTAATTTTTTGGTTGTTTGGTTTTTTCACTGGAAAAGCAGATGAGTGGTTTTGGGACAAACCTTTGATAAAATTTATAGATAAAATTCCGGCTTTTATTTTTGATGCACTTCCATTTATTTTTGCGATACTTGTTATTTCCTTTGCACTAATAGGAAAATTGAAAAACTATAAAAAACTGTATTGGTCGGCTTTTATTATGACAATTTTGCCCTGTATACCTAATCTTTTTACATATTCAGGTTTGTCAGAATATTTGGAGTTTATTTATATTATTCTTTTCCCTTTATGGATTGTATTATATCCTTTTGCTATATTGGGAGGATATACATATGAAGCACTTTTCTTCAACTCACCTTTATTCGATTATCGTGCTGAATGGATATTTATAATCATAGGAGCAGGAGCTGTAATTTCTCTTATTTTATTTTTAACAGTTAAAAGAAAAAATAAAAATGATACAACGGTTTTAACTGAAAACTAATAATTATATCGTAGGGGACGGGTCACCCGTCCCGAGACAAATTCATAAATAAAAGTTTAAGGCGTTGTGGTGAACACAACGCCTTAAACTTTTATTATTTCTTTTTGATTTTGTTGAGCATTTTATTAATTTCAAGGATGTCTTCCTTGGGAATTTTTGCACCGATCATCATAAGAATTCTTCTTATTGTGAATCCTTTGACCATATTTATTACCATCTTGATAAGGTCACGGTTGAGCTTCATTCCCACATTGCTCATATCAAAGCCCATGATTTCTTTTTTACCCTTTTCACCTTTTTCTTTTCCGCCACTCATAGACTTTTTGAGCTTAAGAAGAATTTTTACAACGGCGATTTTGCCTCCGAGAGGTTTGAAGATGTCTTCTAAAGTATCGTTGATTGAAAGATATCCTACGGGCATATCGATTTCAAACCAGTTGATAACATCTCCTTCTGCTTTCATACGATAATCTTCATTGAAGGTGTCAACTTTTCTGATTGTGCTTTCGTCAGTAAATTCACCTGCAACTGCACGAAGAGTTGTTTCACCAACATTTTTGACTTCAAAATAGAAGAAAGGATATTTATCTTTTTTCTGTTTACCTACACTTACACCGTTTGCAAAAAGTTCAACCTCGTCACAGTTTGAATAAACAGTAACTTTTGTTACATCCTCAACTCTGTCAATATATCTTTTACCGCAAAGATGAACGAAAGGTTCTTTTGAAAGCCATGCTTTGTAAGCGAAGAAAGCATCTTTCTTATACTGTCTGTCGAAAGTTACAAGACCTTTGTGGTTCATACCATTTTCGCCACCCTCAGCACGTGCATCGGCAGCAAAGTCGAACATATTCCAAACGTGAGTTGCCCACAGATAAGGTCTGTCTATAATCTGTTTGATACATTCTTCATGGTAATATGCCTGATATTCTTCTGTGTAGTCACCTTGCACAGGTTCTGATGTGTGCCAGTTAAGAGCTTCTGCGCCGTATTCTGAAAGGCCGATAGGAGTTTTGGGATATTTCTTGTGGAAATCATCAAACCATTTTCCGTACATTGAAACATTACCGCCGTACCATCCGAAATAATGGTTATAGGAAACAACGTCAGGAATGTGAACATATTTTTCATCAATTCCGCACATTGTAACTGCAGCAATTGTTGTAGGTCTTGTTTTGTCAAGAGAATGAACAAGGTCATTGAGTGCTTCGTGGTTTTCAATGAGAGTTTCGTCACTTGCACCGCCCATTGAGATTTCGTTTGAAAGACCCCATACGAAAATTGAAGCGTGGTTATAGTTCTGAACGATAAGTTCTTTCATCTGTGAAATTGTATTGTCACGGCCTGTGGGCATGTGTTTTGAAATATAAGGAATTTCTGCCCAGAGAACAAGACCTTTTTCATCGCAGAGGTCATAGAAAGTCTGTGAATGCTGATAATGTGCAAGACGGATTGTGTTTGCACCAACTTCAAGGATAAGGTCAAGGTCTTCCTCGTGTTCTTTTTCTGTAAGAGCGTTACCGATTCCCCATCTATCCTGGTGACGAGATACACCACGAAGTGGATATTCTTCACCGTTTAAGATGAAGCCGTTTTCTGGATGGATTTCGTATGTACGGCAACCGAAACGTGTAGAAACGTTATCGAGTACGGTTTCGCCGTCTAAAAGTTCAACTTCTGCAGAGTAAAGATAAGGGTCTTTTTTACCGTGCCAGAGATGAACGTCAGCAATATCTAAATTAACAACTTTTTCGTTTGAAACAGTTTCACAAACAACTGCACCCGTAGCATCTT
>JAZRNJ010000354.1:0-1708 GCA_045648125.1 Acutalibacteraceae bacterium | reverse complement strand
TTGCCTTGATTGCCATTGGAAGAATTCCATCTACTCGTCGGATATCACCTAATAATGAAAGTTCACCCGCGAATGCATAGGTGCTCAGATCATATTTGATTTCACCGGCTGATATTAATAATCCTAAAATTATCGGCAAATCAAAAACAGAACCTACTTTTTTAATGCTTGCAGGAGCGAGATTAACAGTTATTCTGCGTGCAGGAAAAGTAAAGCCGGTGTTTTTATATGCGCTTCTGACTCTTTCTTTTGATTCACGAACTGCTGTGTCAGGCATGCCGACAATTTCAAAAGAAGGGAGACCCCTAGTGACATCTGTTTCAACATCAACCTCGAAAGCATCAACACCTAAAATGCCAAATGATGTTATTTTTGTGACCATAATTATACCAACTTTTTAAAATTATAACTAAATTGTAATTGATTATCTTGTTTTTTACAATATAAATTGAAAAAAACATAGAAATTTCCACAAAAAATATATTTTTACACTTTACATAATTGAGTCGAAGTGTTAGAATATGTGTTGGTCAAATAATTTTATGTTTAATATAACAGGAGGAAAAATTCATGGCAAGAAAATTTAAAACCATGGACGGTAACAACGCTGCTGCTCACGTTTCATACGCGTTCACAGAAGTTGCAGGTATTTATCCTATCACCCCGTCCAGCCCTATGGCTGACTATGTTGATCAGTGGTCTGCACAGGGTCTTAAAAACATTTTCGGTACAACTGTAAAGGTTGTAGAAATGCAGTCTGAGGCTGGTGCGTCAGGTACAGTTCACGGCTCACTCGCTGCAGGTGCACTTACAACCACTTACACAGCATCACAGGGTCTTCTTCTTATGATTCCTAACATGTATAAGATCGCTGGTGAGCTTCTCCCGTGCGTATTCCACGTTTCTGCACGTACAGTTGCTTCACACGCTCTTAACATTTTTGGTGATCATTCAGACGTGTATGCTTGTCGTCAAACCGGTTTTGCTATGCTCGCTGAAACAAACACTCAGGAAGTTATGGACCTCGGTGCTGTTGCTCATCTTGCATCAATCAAGAGCAGAGTTCCTTTCATTAATTTCTTTGACGGTTTCCGTACTTCACACGAGCTTCAGAAGATTCAGGTTTGGGACTTTGAGGATCTTAAAGATATGTGCGATATGGATGCAGTTGAAGCATTCCGTAAGCGTGCTCTTAACCCCGAGCATCCTGTAATGCGCGGTTCACATGAGAACGGGGATATATTCTTCCAGCACCGTGTAGCATGTAACAAATACTATGATGCAGTACCCGAAATCGTTGAGGAGTATATGAACAAAGTCAACGAAAAGATCGGTACTGATTACAAACTCTTCAACTACTACGGTGCACCCGATGCTGAGCGTGTTATCATTGCTATGGGTTCAATCTGTGACGTTGCTGAAGAGGTTATTGATTATCTTACAGCTAAGGGCGAAAAGGTTGGTCTTGTTAAGGTTCGTCTTTACAGACCCTTCTCAGCTAAGCACCTTCTTGCAGCTATTCCCGAAACATGTAAGAAAATCGCTGTTCTTGACAGAACAAAGGAACCCGGTTCACTCGGTGAACCTCTTTACCTTGATGTTGTTACAGCTCTTGCTACAAACGGCAGAGGTAACATCGAAGTAATCGGCGGCCGTTACGGTCTCGGTTCAAAAGATACAGCTCCCTCAAGCATCTTCGCAGTTTACG
>JAZRNJ010000353.1:0-1901 GCA_045648125.1 Acutalibacteraceae bacterium | reverse complement strand
CAAGGACAGCGTTGAATACAAGAAAATTCCTGAGCATGTACGTGTTTATGAAATAAGCGGTCCCCTTTTCTTCGGTGCAGCAGATAAAATTCTCGATATTAATTTCAAGGATTACACAAAATGTCTCATTCTCAGAATGAGAAGTGTTCCTGCAATTGATGCATCAGCTATGGCAGGACTTGAACAGCTTCACAAAAAGTGTAAAGAAAAAGGTGTTACACTTATTCTTTCACATGTGAATACACAGCCTCTGAATGCAATGAAAAAATCAGGCTTCTTTGATAAAGTAGGCAGAAACAATTTCTGCAACCACATTGATGATGCACTGAAAGTTGCTTCTAAAATCAGATAATTTCAACGAAAAAACCTATAAGCCTGTAATGGCATTAATAATCTGTACGCTATTGCAAAAAAGCACAGAATTTGGTATAATGAACTAATCTATAACTCAAGGAGGGGTTTTCGGAGTGAAATTGAAAAACAAAATTCTCGGTCTTCTCAGTAATGTGAAAAAATACTGGAACACACCGATGGAAGGAAGATATGTGCCTTTCAAAGAAATCGCAGCATATTCAGGCGGTGGTATCGGTGCATATATGATTATCACAATAGGCTCTGCCTGTATTCTCGGTACAGGTAATACTCTTATTTCAAGTACTCTTGGTGTTGATGCACTTGACATGTATGTGATGTATGTTATTGCAGTTGTTGCAAACGTTTTCCTCACAGCAATCAGAGCGAATATCATTGACAACACCCGTAACAAAGCAGGTAAATACAGACCTTACATAGTTTCCATGGCAATTCCTACTGCAATTATTGCAGTGACCATGGTCTGGTTCCCCTATGATAAAGTGGGTGCATTGCTTCCTGACGGAATGATTTTCGGCGAAAGTTATGCCTATGTCAGCAAGTGTGCAATTATAATGTTCCTTAACCTTGCACTTCATTTTGTATACTATTTCTTCTACGACGGATATGAAAACCTTATCCACGTTATTTCTCCCAACACTCAGGAAAGAGCCGATGTAGCATCAGTAAAGAGCGTTGTTTACTCATTTGCACCAACGGTTGTAAACCTTGTAACACCTCTTGTGGCATCAAATATTTTCCATACAAATATGACAGATATACGTGTTTACAGACTCATTTATCCTATTCTTGCTGTAGGCGGTATTCTTCTTTGTATGGTTGTTTACAAAAACACCGAAGAAAAAATCGTTCAGGCAAGAACTCACGTTCAGAAAATCAGATTTATTGACGCTTTCAGAGAAGTTGCCAAAAACAAATATTTCTGGATTATTGCACTTGCAGGTTGGATAGGTTTCCTTGAATCATCTTTCCTCAATATCATGTATTGGCTTTATAACTATGGCGGTGCATGTACAGGTAATGCCTACGGTATTATTACAACTGTTTACGGAAATGCTTCTCTCTGGGGAATGCTCCTTGCTCCTTTCTGTATCAGAAAATGGGGTAAAAAAGCAGTGCTTGTCACAACAAACATTTTCAACATTGTTTTCATCCTCTGCATGCTTCCTGTTACTCAGGAACTTAACGGTGCAACAATATGGCTCATTCTCTGTTGCATGTACATGAACGCTTTCATGGGTTCTTTTGCTCACATTCTCAACCCCTCAATCCAGGCAGATATCAGAGACTATCAGCAGTATAAATCGGGCGAAAGAATTGACGGTACATTTGCAACAGTTACCACAATCGGTACACTTATTTCTCTTGTGACATCATCTGTTCTTCCTGCTATTTATGAAAAAGGCGGTATCACAAAAGAAAACGCTGCAATTGTTACTAAAAATCCTGAAATCCTCAACCGTGTTATTGACGGAAAAACCGTAGGACAGATTCTTGCAGAGCAGTTTGCTCAGGGTCAGGATAACTAC
>JAZRNJ010000352.1:0-2672 GCA_045648125.1 Acutalibacteraceae bacterium | reverse complement strand
CATATCCATGTTCGCCATACCTGCCATGCTTTCCATCATCATATCTGCCATATCTTCAGATGCCGCAGCATCATAAAGACCGATAACTTTAAGCTGAACAGTCTGGTTATTTACATTGAGGTTGAAATATTCACCTACGCAGTCGCTTTTACCGAAAATCATAGCTGCCATAATATTAGGCATAACGCAAACTTTTGCTGCAGAATCGTATTCTTCTTCTGAGAAAAATCTGCCCTTTGTGGTTTTTGCCATCATAACAGTCTCTAAATCCGTATTACCGCCAATTGCGATTGCCATGTCAATACCGATTTTATCCGTTGAACCTGAACCCATCACGTAACCCATGGGAGAAATGCATTCAACACCATCTATTTTTTTCAGAGCCTTTATATCTGCATTTGTAATAAACTCACCGGGAGATGCCTCTGACTTAACGGTTATGGAAACCATGTTTGAACCCATACTGCTGAGCATACTGATAATATAATCTCTGCCACCGTTACCAACAGTCACAACTGCAATAACGGATGCAACGCCGATTATGATACCAAGCATTGTCAGAAGTGAACGCATGATGTTGGTTTTTATGCTGAATATCGCAATTCTGATGTTTTCAATGATATTCACGCTTTACTCATCCTTTCGGAACAACTCTCTGTCCGTCTTCCATTGCAATTGTGGGAGCACGGACAATCTTATCGCCTGCTACAAGACCTTCAATAACTTCGTAGCTTGAACCACCGAAAATTCCAACTACAACAGGTTTTTTGTTGATAACTTTTTCATCCTCATCATAAAGGAATACATAGTATCCTGTTTCGTTGTCATGCTGAATTGCCTCAACGGGAACAATAACAACATCGGTTTTTGTTTCAAGAGCTGCTGAAAGGTCAACATCCATACCGATAATAACGCTTCTGTCTGCATCGTGAATCTGAACCTTTGCAGTAAGAGTATTTGATGCAGCACCTGAACCCATAAGAGAGTTGATACTAAGACCACCTGAAGAAGAATCTGCAACTGCGCTGATGTAATTTACTGTTGCATCAAACACTTTACCGTCAGCAGTTGTAACAGTAACCTTCTGGTCCATTGAAATTTTTGAAATGTCATATTTACTTACTTCAAACTTTGCTTCAAGGGGATAATATTCAACAACCATACCCATGTTTGTTGTACCTGCGATAGATGAAACAATGCTTGAAATATCGTAACTTCCGCTTGTAACTGATGCAAGGATTGAAGACATATCAAGGTTTGGTGAAGTTGAAGCACTTTCGCTCATGTAAGTTTCACCTGCTTTGATGTTCACTTCACGTACAAAACCGTCTTCTTCTGCAATCCAGCCTCTGTTGAGAGAGTTAACACGTGTTGCCATTTCTTCATAAGCAGTATATGCTGAATCAGCGATTGTTTTGTAAACAGTTTTGAGTGTATCGCCTGACTGAGCAGTGAGCATACCTGACTGAACATTTAACTGAACAAGCTGAAGCTGTTTTTTAAGCAAAAGCTGTTCATTTTCTGACATCATACCTGAAGTCATTGATTCAATTGCAGACATATCAATTGTTGCTGATGAAAGAAGATTTTTAAGTGAATCAACTACCTGAGCAGTTGAACTGTCTGCTGACAGCATACTGTCAACAATTGCATCACCGATTTTGTTGTTGCCGAGAACTTCCTTGAGAGCCTCTCTCAGTTCTGCGAGTTCATCGGTGTCTTTGTTGGTTTCGGGTTTGTTTTCTGCTGCTTCTTTTTCTTCATTTACAAGTTTCTCAATACTTGCAATTTCTTTTTCAAGTTGAGCTACCTGTTTGTTTATTTCTGTCTGCTGCTGTTGTGCAGAAAATGCACCCTCAAGATATTCGTTGTATGCCTTCTGAGCAGAG
The DNA here is from genome assembly GCA_045648125.1 of Acutalibacteraceae bacterium. Lineage (GTDB taxonomy): Bacteria > Bacillota > Clostridia > Oscillospirales > Acutalibacteraceae > SIG575. Next base: position 783 of record JAZRNJ010000352.1, on the reverse strand, counting down.
TTATATGCGTCTCTTTTTTCGGAAAGAAGAGAATTAAGAGAAGTTGTGTCGAATGTTGCAAGGATATCACCTTTTTTTACATTGTCACCGACACGGACATTGACTTCCTTGATTTTAACTCCGTCGTAAATTGCAAAATTACCCTGATTTGATGACTGAACAATTGCAGTTGTATCAAAAGTTGCAGTAATATCACCTTTTGTAACATCATGAATCTGTGTTTCAATGGGGTCTTCAGGCTTTAGGGCTATGTAAAGCACAGAAGCTGTCAGAGCAAGTACCGCAACAGCGATAATTGCTACGATTATTTTTTTCTTTTTACTCCATTTTTTGTTCATTAACGTGAGCCTCCCGTCACATTATTCTTCTATTATATTTTAGCACACAAAACCGTAAAAGTACAACAGAAAAAAGTAATTTTTAAAGAAAGTTAACAAATGTTCAATAACAAGGAAAAATAATCAGCGGATAACTACCTGAAAACAGTTTTTGCGACAAATTTTATATTACAACAACATTTCGGGTCTGCGACGCGATTATATTTTTTATTGCACCGATTAAAACCTCGTAGGGGTCATTCACAAATGACCCGTAATGAATTTTCATGAAATCTGACGGGCGATTCGTGAATCGCCCCTACGTTTGTGAATTTCATACATACTGACATTTTACATTAAATTAATGGACTTTCAATGTAGGGGACGGGTCTCCCGTCCCGAACAAATTTTCATGAAACCTTGCGGGAGGAGAAACGGTTCCCCTACGATATAACAATTAATGCAC
>JAZRNJ010000351.1:0-5910 GCA_045648125.1 Acutalibacteraceae bacterium | reverse complement strand
TCTCTGAGTTCATCGTCAGTTTTGTCATTGATGTTTGCAAATACGATTTCCATTTCTTCAGGAATAGGTGCTCCTACGGGAAGAGGAGGAAGAGCAACTGTCTTCACTTCGTGACCTTTCTTGATGAACAAATCTGCTGCTGCAGAGCCAAGCAAACCTGTTCCGCCAATCATAAATACTTTCATTGAATTAACCTCCAAAATTTGTTAATCCAATTTTAAATCAAAATAAGCAAATAGTCAAGTGTTATTTGAAAGTATTGTTATTGCTTTAAAGGAAATTGACAACTTATAATACGGATATACGTAAACTGTCGGAAAAATCAGCACACATAACAGCCACCAAGGAAAAAAGCTGAGCTTCAGCATGGCTGTTTCAAAGCATTTGTTCTCCATTATCTGCGTACTCAATCTGATAATTTCATTCACTTTACACGGCTCATTTTCATACCAGAGATATGATGAAAGAAAATATCGCTGTGAAATTACAAATGCAAAAAATGCACCTGTCACCGAAAGCAAAATCACACTGACTGAAAGTACAATTAAAATCCATTGCCCTATCCCCTGTCTGAGAGAATATAGCAGATATCCTCCCAAAACAAAAGACGGTATCATAAAAAGAAAGGTGGCAAAAAATTTTCTAAGCTGAACGGAAAAAGTAATTTTAATTGCACCTACAAATTTTTTTACACTATAGTAAGAAAAAAGCTTTTTTATACTGAGTTTGTTTTTTCTTGCATTTTCATAAAACCAGATGTCTCTTCCGTAATTAAAAGGCATAATTATAACATAAGAAATGACGCCTATCATTACAAGAATGAAGTCCTTGATTTCAGGCTCTGTGTACAAATTTATCTGAGGCTGCTGCAAAAGTATTTCACCTAAAACAAAGGTGTTGTTGAGAATAATACTGATTAATGCCGTTATCACAAGAACAAGCGTCATTTTTAAATTCTGGTCAAGCATATTTGCCTTTGAAAAGATTTTTATTTTACCGTTCATTTGTTTTTCACTCCGAAATAAAATTTCAATGTAAAGTATTGGATGTTTTACCCTTTTTTATACGATTATATGCATCTTTTTTTATACATATATATATTGCCTTTTTTCTTCAGAAATGTTAAAATATATTGTTCTAATAATTTAAAATGGAGAAGTTTATGAGAAAATTAGTTTTTGCTTGTATTTCAATGATTTTTGTTTTTGCATCTGTGTTCAGTTTAAGTGTTTCAGGTGCTGAAAAAATAGACGTTTCAGACAGGATTTTCACCATATCTGCAGGTGGTGTTTCAAACGAAACAGAGCCATATTCAGAAGAAGCAATCAAAGAAGCAATTGAACTTGGTTTTGATGCAGTTTCTGTTAAAGTTGGTGAAGACGGAATTGAAATTGAAGACTTGCCCGAAATCCTTTCTTTAACTGAGGAAAGCTTTTATATAATTCTTGACTGCACGGAAGAAAACCTCAACGACGTTTACAAAATCGCAAAGGATTACGATTATAACAATTACATCCGTGTAAGAGGCAGAAGTGCAAAAAACACTATTGATTGGGCACACGCTATGAGCAACCATGTGCAGGTCATCCCCTCTTATGACGGAAATGTAATTTTCTCTGCAATCAGTGCTTACAATAAAACAAATGATAATTACATTAATTTCTGTGAATTTTCAAGCAAAAACAGATACAGCGTTATTTTCTCCGAATTCTTTACAAAAAGATTTGACAGAACTCTTGCTCTTATGTCTTTTGCAGATAAAGATTTATGTGGTCAGAGAGATGACGGTATTCACGGTTGGGAAAACATAATTTCCATGGGTTACAGTGCTATTGAAACTGATAACGAAAGAGAATTTATGAAATATCTTTCTCTCCTCGAAGAAAGCTACGAACATCTCGAAACTGTTTATAACGAAGCAAAAGAAACTGACCTTACTCCCTATTCAGCTTCAAGCACAAAGAATTTTGAAAAGCATGTAAAACTTGCAGAAGAAATGCTTACATCAGAAAACACTTCAAGTCAGCTTGAAATAAACGAATGTATCGAAAACATTGAAAATTCTTATTCACAGTTTGAACTTTCAGACGGAACAGACGAAAGCAAAACAATATCCGTTACTCCCATGAAAATTTTCTGGATTTGTTTTGCAATTGCACTTTTTGTTTCATCACAGGTATATCTTCATAAAAAGACAAAGAAGAAATAATATGTTAATAAAAAATATACTCTGAGGAGGAATTTTTATGGCAACAGAAAAAACACCAAAACTCAAGCGTGCTTCAAGCCCTGAGGAAGTAGGAGTTTCCTCTGCGGCGATAAAAGAACTTATTGAAGATTTCAGAAAATCAGAAGTGGAAATCCACAGTCTTATGATTTTAAGACACGGCAAAGTAGCTTTTGAATCATGGGCTTATCCTTTCACTCCTGATATGCCTCATATTATGTATTCTGTCAGCAAGAGTTTCACTTCCACTGCTATCGGTTTTGCAATTGAAGAAGGACTCCTTACGCTTGACACTAAAGTTGTTGACATTTTTCCTGAATTTAACGATGAAGAAGATGAGAACCTTCAGAAAATGACTGTTTTCCATCTCCTCACTATGACTGCAGGAAAAATGGTAAGTGTGATGACTGACAAAACAAAAAATCAGTGGATTAAAGATTTCTTTACGTCTCCATGGGGGTTCAAACCCGGTGACGGTTGGGAATATATCAGCGAAAACCAGTTTATTCTCTCTGCAATTATTAAAGAAGTTACGGGACAGACCCTGAGAGAATATCTCGCTCCCCGTCTTTTCAGACCTCTCGGAATAAGAGAAAATCCATTCTGGGAGTGTGACGGAAACGGCATTGAAGCCGGTGGTTGGGGACTTTTCATTACAACTGAAGAACTTGCTTGCTTCACTCAGTGTCTTCTGAACGGTGGTAAATTCAGAAACAAACGTGTTATCCCTGCAAAATGGGTGAAATACGCTACAAGCAATCTTGTTCAGAATACAGGTGCATTCGGTGTTGAATCAGGCGATTCAACTTCAGGATACGGTGCTTGTTTCTGGAGAAACGAAAAAGGAAAGGGTTATCGTGCTGACGGAATGTTCTCACAGTTCGGTATGGTTTTTGAAGAACAGGATGCATGTGTAATTATAACTGCATGTGAAATCAGCGAACAGGTTACTCGTGACTGTTTTTGGCGTCACTTTGACAAATTGTTTGTTAAAGAAGGTTCAAAATCAAAAAACAAAGAAATTCCCTCACTTCCCTCACTTCCTGACTTACCAAAAACGAAAATCCACAGTAAATATGAAGAAATTCTCAGAGATAAAAAAGTTACACTCAAACCCAGCATCCCCCTTGAGGTTCTTAAATTCCCCTTGAGCATGCTTCCGATGTACACAACATTCATGTCTGCAGACAAAGCAGGTTACTACAACAACTTTGAGTTTGATTTTGAGGGAAATGAATGTATCATGTCCTGGGATGAGGGAAACACACACAATTCCATCAGATGTTCAATGAATGGTGACGTTTGCTACTCCCCGCTTCATCTCGGCGGTGTTGACTTTACTGCAAGTGCTTCTGCTTGTTGGATAAACGAAACAAACCTCTTTGTGTGGGTAAGACCGCTCGGTGCTATCGGACAAAGAAGACTCCGTTTTGAATTTCACGATAACGGCACAGTTACACTTTATACTTCAACTTTTCCTGCTCTTGACAGGGTGGCTGTTGACCTTTCCTCAACATTCACAAGTAAAATTTCTCTTGCCCTTGCAAAAGAAATTGTTTCAACTTCATTTACAACTATGGCTCCTCCTTTCCTTGAGCCAAAGCACAAATGTAAATTAGAAAACAGATAACATGCATTCAGTATGCATTTTCACTTGACAAATTCATAAAAAAGTTGTATATTATACGTATTAATTGCATATTTATACCGATATATTCATTAATTTATGGATTTTTATACATTTTACACAAAAAGGGTGACAAAATTGGCAAAAGTTTTTATAGACGGTAAAGCAGGTACAACAGGTCTTCGAATTTACGAAAGACTTGAAGGAAGAAGTGACCTTGAACTTATCACATTAAGTGACGAGGACAGAAAGGATTATGACAAAAGAAAAGAAGCAATCAACTCTGCTGACATAGTTTTCCTTTGTCTTCCTGACCCCGCTGCAATTGAGGCTGTGGGAATGATAGAAAACGATAACGTTAAAATCATTGACACGTCAACTGCTCACAGAACAAGTGAGGGATGGACTTACGGTTTTCCTGAACTTGACAAAGAAAAATGGGAAAACCTTAAAAACTCTAAGAGAGTTGCAGTTCCCGGCTGTCATGCAGGTGGTTTTATTGCTCTTGTTTATCCCCTTATTAAAAACGGAATTATTCCTGCTGATATTAAAATCGCATGTCACAGCCTTACAGGTTACAGCGGTGGCGGTAAAAAGATGATTGCAGAATATGAGGATGAAAACCGTTCTCCTCTTTTTGATGCACCAAGACAGTACGGACTTACTCAGATGCACAAACATCTCAAGGAAATGAAAGCAATTACAGGCATGGAACAGAACCCCATCTTCTGCCCTATTGTTTCAGATTTTTACAGTGGTATGGAAATGACTGTTCCCATTTTTGCAAGTGATTTGTGCGAAGGCAAAACTGTGGAAGATATTAAAAACGTTTATTCATCACTTTATAACAGTGATATAGTCAAATATAAAGAATCAATGGACGAAGAAGGTCTCATGAGTGCAAACGCCCTTTCATTCAAAGACAGAATGGAAATTACTGTTTGCGGTAACGAAGAAAGAATTCTTCTCATTGCCCGATATGATAACCTTGGCAAAGGTGCTTCAGGTGCTGCAATTGAATGCATGAACATCATGCTTGGCAATGAACCTACACTTGGTCTTGATATATGAAAGGATTGGAAAATATAATGCAGAATATTACAGGCGGTGTTTGTGCCGCAAAAGGATTTAAAGCAAGCGGTGTTCACTGTGGAATAAGAAAGAACAAAACCAAAAGAGACCTTGCACTTGTTTTAAGTGAAACAAAGGCTCACGCTGCGGCAGTATATACAACAAACCTTGTTAAAGGTGCTCCCATTACAGTTACAAAAAATAACATTTCTGACGGTTACGGTCAGGCTATGATTTGCAACAGTGGTAACGCTAACACATGTAACGCTAACGGCATCCAAATTGCAGAAGAAATGTGTTCTCTCCTCGGTGATGCTCTGAACATCGATGCAAAGGACGTTATCGTTGCTTCAACAGGTGTTATCGGTCAGACTCTTGACATTACACCTATCAAAAACGGTATCCCCTCTCTTTGTGAGGAATTGGCTTATGATGGCAACAATGCTGCAGAGGCAATTATGACAACTGACACAGTTTCAAAACAGGCTGCAGTTGAATTCACTCTCGGTGGCAAAGTATGTCACTTAGGTGGTATGGCAAAAGGCTCAGGCATGATTCATCCCAACATGGCAACAATGCTTGTTTTCATTACAACTGATGCTGCTATCTCACCTGAAATGTTACAACTCGCTCTCAGCGAAGAAGTTAAAGATTCTTTCAACATGGTGAGCGTTGACGGTGACACTTCAACAAACGACATGGTTTCAGTCCTTGCAAACGGTATGGCAGGAAACAATGAAATAACAGAAGAAAATGAAGATTTCCTCACTTTCAGAAAAGCTTTGGCTCAGGTTATGGTTTCTCTGTCAAGAATGATTGCAGGTGACGGCGAAGGTGCAACAAAGCTTCTTGAATGTGTGGTTTCATCTGCACCTTCAAAAGAAATCGCAAAAGTTGTTGCAAAATCAGTTATCTGTTCTTCACTTCTCAAAGCTGCTATGTTCGGCGCTGACGCTAACTGGGGACGTGTTCTTTGTGCTATCGG
>JAZRNJ010000350.1:0-4007 GCA_045648125.1 Acutalibacteraceae bacterium | reverse complement strand
CAAGGAGTTGACCAGGAAGGTTGTCTTCCTAAGACCGCTTGGCCTCCGACTTCCGTATGCCCAACAATTAGAATTCTGCACAGTTACCTTTGCCATAACAGTGTCTCTGCCGGTTTTTCCATTATAATTTTTCATATCAACAACTGCATAAACAGAGTCAATATCAAGGTCATTAATGGCATTTTCGGCACCATAAACTGTTACTCCTTTTATTGTAGATGATGTATCCACAAGAGAAACTACACAGTTTTTCGGAACGTTAGTAAATGAAATCCTGCTCTTATCAATATCAAACTTTTTTGAGGAAGCCTCAAACACATTTACTGTAACAGTAACTTCGTCAACTTCATCAAACACTTTCAGGTTTGTTGAAAAATCATCTTTACTGAAATTAAACACATTTTTACCTGCTTTAATTGATGAAAAATCAATTGTACCTACAGAGATGTTTTCCATTGAAGAAACAATGTCTTCTGCTGCACCGATATTAAGTGTTTCAGGTGAAACAGTAATACTTTCAATAAAATCTCTGTAATTTTCGGGAGTATTTGAAAATTCTACAGTAGTAGCAAACTCCGCCTTTTTCAGCACAGGAACAGTTATCACCACAGGTGCTTCATCCTTGAGCTGAACATAATTGACTTTGTTTCCGTAATTATCCACCAAATCAATAACAGCATTGAAATATGCCGTTTTATCGAGAACTTTTGTCTCATATTTATCTTCATCGCTTACCTTTGCAAAGATGTTCTCTTTGTCAATTCTGTTAACCTGAGTTGCTGCACCACAGACAGTAACTGTTGTTGAAGAAAGCACCGGACCGTCCACATAATACCCTTCAGGTATTAAATTTTCGGGAATTTCCTCTGTTTTAAGGTCAATCTGAATTTCCTTATATGCGTCAAAATAAACTTCCACATCTTCGCTTGAAAGTGCAATAATTTCATAGTCAGCGTAGGGGTCATTTTTAGTGGGAACAAGTTTTAATGAATGTGCACCGATTGAGTCAACATAATTGAGATTTGCAGTAACCGTTATATCTTCGGGAGAAATATCCCTTTGTGTTATTGAATATCTTTTTCCTTTAACTGTAACATCTACTGTATATTCTTTTTCCGTAAACGGTTGCAAATCAAGTTTTTCTGCAGTTGTATTTTCAAGATTGATTTCAACAGGAACATCCTGAATTTTATAAGTTGTTTCAGGGCTGAATTCCATAACAACAACTATCCAGATGATAAAAGCTGCAACGAATGAGAAAACAGCAAGATATCTGTTGTTATAAAACAGTTTGTGGAAGAATGGAATTTTCCCTTTTTTGGTCTGATTATTTCTTTTCATCGAACATACCTCCCATTCTGTTCTTGGTAAATTCAATGAAAGATTCTACCGTACCTTTTTCTTTTTTTTCGCCTGTTAACGCATTGAAAAGAACCTTTTCAAGTTCATCAGGAGTGAGATTTCGGACAAGGTTACCCTTTTCTGCAACAGAAATAATGCCGGTCTCCTCACTTGTGATTACAAGAATTGCATCACTCTGTTCGCTCATACCGATAGCTGCTCTGTGACGAGTACCCAATTCTTTATCAACGTTATTATTCTGAGTAAGAGGAAGAATACATCCTGCAGCGTAAATCCTGCCATCACGTACAACCGCTGCACCATCATGAAGCGGTGAATTCGGGAAGAAAACATTACCGAAAACCTGTTCTTTTGCAGCAGCATCAATAACTGTACCGGTTTTGATAATTTCACCCAAAAGTGTTTTTCTTTCAAAAACTGTAAGTGAACCTGTTTTGCTTTCGCTCATAGTTGCAACAGATTTTACAAACTCGGAAACAGCTGTTCTGATATTTGCATCTTCTTCGTTACCTTCACCTTTTACAAAAAATCTTTTTGCAAAACTCTTAAATCCGTTTCTGCCTGCAGTTTCAAGAGCATGTCTTATTTCAGGACTGAAAAGGATAATAAGAACAAGGATAAGGTTTGAGAAAAGTGTTTTGAAAATATATTCACTTGCCTGCATCTCAAGTAACATTATTACGCCAAATGCCACAAGAACAAGCAAAAGACCTTTTATAAGCTGAAAAGCTCTTGTATCACGAAGAAGCTTTATTGCCTGATATATGATAAATGCAACAAGAAGAATATCCAACAAATCGGTAAATCCGAAAGACAGAAAAACATTCTTCAGTTTTAACGCATAATCTGAAACTGTTTCCAAGAACATGACTGTTAACTCCTATAATTTAAAAATCATTTATATAATATCACATTTTTTTGCTTTTGGCAATTTTATTTGCACATTTGATTAAATAATCTACATCATTTTTTGTATTGAATAAAGAAAATGATGCTCTGACTGTACCTTTAGCTGAAGTTTTATAAAAATCGTGTGCCGATGGATTGCAATGAAAGCCACCTCTTACGGCAATATTTTCCTGTGCAAGAAGTGACGCCGTTTCTTCCCCTGAGAGAGAGGCTATATTAAAAGAAAGAATAGGCACAAATTTTTCTCTGTCAAAATTGTTGTAAACAATCACTCTGTCAGAAAAAAGAAAGTTTTTGAAAAGTCTTTCCGTTAATTCGCTTTCATGAGCACGGATATTATTAATTTTTTGTTTTTTAACAAATTTTACACCTTCACCAAGTGCTATTATACCACTTATATTCTGTGTTCCGCTTTCATATCTGTCAGGAAGAAATTTGGGTTGAAGAAAATTTTTGCTTTCACTACCCGTTCCACCTTCCATAAGGGTTTCAGGATTACAGTTTTCAGACAAAATCAGAACACCCGTTCCTGAGGGGCCATAGAGACCTTTGTGTCCCGGCATACAGAGACATGAAATATTATCACGTTTCATGTCAATATCAATTACACCCGCCGCCTGTGCAGCATCAACAATAAGAGGAATTTTATATTTTTCTGCAAGTCTTCCTATTTTTTCTATAGGCAAAATGTCTCCGAAAACATTTGATGCATAAGTGCAGACAATGAAGCATGTGTTCGGTCTGATTTTGCTTTCAAAACTCTTTACTGTCTCATCCTCATCCACATAAACTCTTGCCATGTCAAAATCAAATTCACCTGACATTTTCAGTTTAGTGAGAGGTCTTATTACAGAATTATGCTCAAGGCATGAGGTTACTGCATGACCACCCTTTTGTGCAAGTCCTTTTATTGCAATATTAAGAGCGTGAGTGCAGTTAAGGGTAAACACAACATTTTCTTCACTTTCAGCACCAAACATTTCTGCAATAAGTTCACGCACCTGATGAACTTTCAACGCAGTATCGTTACTCATTCTGTATCCGCCTCTTCCGGGATTTGCTCCGTAAAAAACGGGAGCATTACCTAACATCTGACGTACTGAATAAGGCTTAGGATACGTTGTTGCACTGTTATCAAGGTAAATCATGGCTTTTCACGAACTTCGCCTGTACCGAGAAATCTCACATTGTGCTTTCTGAGGATTTCTTCTGCACGACTTAAATCACCGTTAATCACAACGGAATAACCGCAACCTTCTTTCTGAAAAGAATTGGTATTTCTTACTACCTGAGCATAAATTCCGTTTGCATTGAGAACATTTTTTACTTTTATTGCATGTGTTACAGAATTAACTTTAATATATGCTCTGCTCATATTATCACCTCATTTCCATATTACATAATATGAAAAGAGGTATGTTTTGTCCTATTTTTCAATAAGCACTACTGCATGGGCAGAAATACCTAAGCCTTCACCTGTAAATCCCATTTTTTCTTCTGTGGTTGCTTTAACACTTACATCATCTATATCGAGACCACAACTTTCAGCAATATTGGCTCTCATTTTATCTATAAAGGGGGCAAGTTTCGGTCTCTGGGCAATAACAGTTGAATCTATATTAACAATTTTATAACCCTTTTCTTTGAGCTTTTGGACAACAACTTCAAGAAGTTTGCGACTGTCAGCACCAAGGAAACGGTCGTCGTTATCAGGGAAAAGTTTTCCGATATCACCC
>JAZRNJ010000349.1:0-19050 GCA_045648125.1 Acutalibacteraceae bacterium | reverse complement strand
TTCTTTATCTTCTGATACAACTTCTATCTTTTCAAGCGGGAAGAAAACGCGACAAAGATTTTCGGTTTCATAATTGAAATTATGCCCTGAATTTACCAATACCATTTATCTAAATCTCTTTTCAAATATCTGTTTTTTACTCTTTCTTCATCAAGGGTGGTTGCTCTGTTATGACCGGGGTAAACCGCGTAGTCACCCTCAAGATTTTTAAGCCTTTTAAGTGACTTGAGCATATCTGCCTTATTTCCCCCTGCAAGGTCAACTCTTCCGCAGGTTCTGCAGAAAAGTGTGTCCCCTGAAATGAGAATACGTGAATCCTCAATAAGATAACACACAGAACCTTTTGAATGACCGGGAGTGTGAAGAACCTTGATTTTTTCGTCACCAAGGAAAAGTTCATCACCCTCACCCACTAAAATGTCTGCTTCACATTTGTTCATTTCAATACCCACTTCATGGCAGAGGTTAAGAGGGTCGTCGTTGAGACAACCTGCATCTTCGTGGCTGATTACAATTTCTGCACCTGTGGCTTCCTTTGCAAATTTCGCCTGCCATACATGGTCAAAATGGCCGTGAGTAAGGAGAATATATTTTACTTTTTTAAGTTTTTTTACTTCTTCTATAATTTCGGGAGCATATCTGCCCGGGTCAACAATTGCACCTTCACCTGTTTCTTCATTTTCAAGAACGTAGCAATTAACCTGCATTTCCCCGATTGCATAACCTGTAATTTTCATTTTGTCATCCCTTTGGTTTTATAATATCAGAATCTAAAACAATTGTAACGGGACCATCATTGAGAAGTGAAACTTTCATATCCGCACCGAAAATGCCGTGTTCAACTCGTTTTATTCCGTTTACTTTCAGTTGTTCCATAAAATATTCATACAGTTCATTTGCTTCATCCGGCTTTGCAGAATTGATGAAAGAAGGTCTGTTACCTTTTTTACAATCGGCACAGAGAGTAAACTGAGAAATAACAAGACAATCTCCGTCTGTATCAAGAAGTGACAGGTTCATTTTACCGTTTTCATCTTCAAAAATTCTCATGTTTGCAGTCTTCTTTGCAAGAAGGTCTGCTTCCTGTTTTGTGTCACCTTCAACAACACCCAGCAGAATCATAAAACCATTTTCAATTGCTCCCACTGTTTCGCCGTCAACTTTAACGTTTGCAAAAGTGACACGCTGTATAACTGCTTTCATAATCTTTTCCTTTCACTAACTGTTTAAGCACCTGTACGTTCAACAAGAAGAACACCGTCAATTTTCTGTATTTTTGCCATAACATTTCTCAGATGCTCTGCACCCTCAACTGTGATTGTAACGTTCATAATTGCTCTGCCGTCTTTAATTGCACGCATATTTACAGAGTGAATCATAACTCTCATTTCAGCAAACTTACCTGAAATTTCAGCAAGAAGTCCTACCTTGTCAATACATACAGCTGAGAGGGTAGCAATGAAATCTTCTTTGATATCTCTATCCCATGTTGCTCTGACCCATCTTTCAGGTTCATTTGACATAGAAATCTCTTTCGGAACATTAGGACAGCTTCTGTTGTGAATTGAAACGCCGTGACCTCTTGTGATAAAGCCGATAATTTCGTCACCGGGCAGAGGATTGCAACAACGTGCAAATTTAATAAGACAGTTGTCAATGTTTTCAACAGAAACACCTTCGCTGCTCTTTGAACGCTTTTGAGGAGCAGTAACCACAATTTCATCAGGAACAGGTTCTTTTGCCTTGACAAGTTTTGTATAATTTTCCTTAATCTGAGGAAGCATTTTGATAACGCTTATACCGCCGTAACCAATAGCAGCATAAAAATCTTCAACGTTAGGCATGTGCTGTCTTTCGGCAAGATTTTTGATAAACTCATCAAAAGCATCACCATCGAGAACAATTCTGTTACGTCTGAATTCTCTTTCGATTTCAGCCCTGCCTTCCTCAATATTTTCTTTACGTCTTTCTTTCTTGAACCATGCACGGATTTTAGTACGTGCTTCACTTGTTTTTACAATTTTAAGCCAATCTCGGCTGGGGCCTTTACCCTGCTGAGAAGAAGTCATAACCTCAATAATCTGACCTGTTTTAACAACAAAATCAATAGGCACAATTCTTCCGTCAACCTTGGCACCGACCATTTTGTTACCTACTGCAGAGTGAATTGCATAAGCAAAGTCAATAACAGTAGCACCTGCAGGAAGAGGCACAACGTCACCCTTTGGAGTGAAAACATAAACTTCTTCAGGCACAAAGTCGCTTTTGATTGTTGATACGATTTCTTCAACATCATCTGACTCTTTCTGACTTTCAAGAAGCTGTCTTACCCATGAAAGTCTTTCGTCAATTTTTGCCTTTGAGCCTTCACCCAATTTATATTTCCAGTGAGCGGCAATACCGTACTCAGCAGTATAGTGCATTTCCCATGTTCTTATCTGAACTTCAAACGCAATACCTTCCTTACCGATTACCGTTGTATGCAGAGACTGATACATATTAGGTTTGGGAGTGGAAATATAATCCTTGAATCTGCCGGGAATAGGTGTGAACATATCGTGGATAACACCGAGACAGTTGTAACAATCAATGACTGAATCCACAATAATTCTCACAGCATAAATATCGTAAATTTCACCGAAATCCCTGTTCTGCATATACATCTTACGGTAAATTCCGTGAACACTCTTGATTCGACCTGCAATATGAGGTTCGGGAATAATTTCGGAAATTCTGTCTTTTATTCTTACCTTGATATTTTCAAGGAACTGTTGTCTTTCTTCCATCTGAGAACCGAGTCTTGTTTCAATTTCCTCATATCCCACAGGGTCAAGGAAGCTGATAGCAAGGTCTTCAAGTTCTTCTTTGATTGTTCTGATACCGAGACGGTGAGCAAGAGGAGCGTAAATTTCAATTGTTTCGAGAGCTTTATCACGTCTTTTCTGAGGACGCATGAATTCAAGAGTTCTCATGTTATGGAGACGGTCTGCAAGTTTAATGATAATAACACGGATATCTTCACTCATTGCAAGGAGCATTTTTCTGATGTTTTCTGCCTGTTCTTCTTCCTTTGTAGAAAGAGGAACTTTACCCAATTTTGTTACGCCGTCAACAAGTTTTGCAACGTCTTCACCGTAATCGCTCTTGACTTTTTCAATTGAAACATCTGTATCTTCAACTGTGTCATGAAGAAGTGCTGCAACAACAGACTGATAGTCCATGCAAAGGTCAACAAGAATTGCTGCAACTGCAACAGGATGAATAATGTAGGGCTGACCTGAATATCTCAGTTGTCCTTCATGTGCATCCTTCGCCATGTTATATGCCTTGTCAATTTTTTCAACTTCTTCGGGTGTGAAATTCTTCACAAGTTTTCCCCTTAATTCTTCATATCCTATTTCACTTGCCATTGTTTCACACCTCCTTTATACTCATAAGAATTTTTGATTTTGTCAGGTCAACCTTACTCTGATTTTCTGTAAGATGGACTGCTTTTGTTTTTTTATCACGGACAACAAGTCCCATTTCTTCAAGGACGTCAACACTTATTTTTACGGCACAGAGTCTTTCTCCGTTATCTCCTGACCTTATGCTAAGTGCTTCGTCACTTTTACTCCATACTCCCTCACGGAGTATTCTGAAAACTTTACCCACAAATTCTCTGTCGGGGTAAATAAGATTTATTTCTTCATCAGACAGATTTTCTTTTCTTCTGAATTTTTCATATATTTCTTCTGACCTGATTACTTTTTCTTCCTCAAGGTCTGAAAAACGCATATCCCTTACAATAACGGAAACTTTCACCGTTCCCATATACTCATTTTTGTCAAAAATCGCAGCAACGTCAACTGTGTCACCCACAGTAAAATCAAGGTTTTCAGGTGACACACCGAAACGCATTGCAACAATTCTTGTATCACCTTTTGAAAGAGTAAGTTTTGTATGCTTATTCTGTGAGAGACCTTCAATTTTTTCAATTTTCATTCCCATCATCGCAAAAATGGGCTGATTGTTACCTGCACCGAAAGGTTCAAGCATGTTTATTTCATCAAGTAAATCCACATTAACGTATTTGGGGCTTATTCTGCAATCAATTTTAAGCTGAGGTCTGGGCATGTGGACTTTTTTGGCATATTCATTGATTCTTACTCTGAGTTCTTCAATTTTATCTTCTTCCACAGTAAAACCTGCAGCAAGTGTATGACCTCCGAAATGGTCAAGAGTATCCGAAACTGATGACAATGCTTCAAAAAGTGAGAAACCTTCAATGCTTCTGCCTGAGCCTTTGCCGATACCGTCACTTACACCTATCACAAGACAAGGTCTTGCATATTTTTCCGTAAGTCTTGCTGCAACAATTCCGATAACACCGCTGTGCCAGTCTTTTCCGTCAACAACAAGCACACGGTCATACATCATGTCACCGCTTTTTTCTATTTTTTCCTCAGCTTCGGCAATTATTTTAAGTTCAGTCTGCTGTCTTAAAATATTTGCTTCATTCACCTCTTCTGCAAGAATTTTTGCTTCTTCCATATCTTCTGAAACAAGAAGTTTAATTGCTCTGTCAGCACTTCCCATTCTTCCTGCAGCATTGATTCTGGGAACAATTGTAAAGGCAATGTTTGAAGATGTCATATCATTTGATAACATGCCTGTAACTTCTCTGAGAGCACGTATACCGGGACGGACTGATGCGTTAATCTTTTCCATACCGCATTTTACAAAAACTCTGTTTTCGCTTCTCAGAGGAACTACGTCACCGATTGTGCCGATTGAAACTAAATCTGCATATTCATTTATAACTTCTTCGTCACCGTCGGAAAGTGCTTCCACAAGTTTGAAAGCAACACCAACACCTGCCCACTCGTTGAAAATACCATCATAATCTTCTCTGTAAGGGTCAACAACAGCCACAGCATCGGGAAGAACTTCACCGGGTCTGTGGTGGTCTGTTATAACAAGTTCCATGCCGAGAGCCTTGATTTTTTCAGCCTCTAAAACGGCACTTATTCCGTTGTCAACCGTAATAATAAGGTCAACGTCACGTTCCTTTATTTTACGCACTGCATCAAGGTTCATTCCGTAGCCTTCTGAAAGTCTTTCAGGGATATAATACTGAACATCTGCACCTCTGTCACGGAGATAGAGATAAAGAAGTGCAGTTGAACTTACACCGTCAGCATCATAGTCACCGTAAACCATAATACGCTCAAAATTTTCAATTGCCCTGTTTATACGGCTCACTGCCTTATCCATGTCAGGAAGTTCATAGGGGTCAACTAAAAATGCGTTATCATCGCTGAGAAAAGCCTCAAGTTCATCTTCACTTTCAAAATTTTTACCCGCAAGAAGAACAGCCGCAAAGGGACTCAGTTCGTACCTTTCAGCAATTTCCGCAGCATATTCTTTATCAAATTTTGAAAATATCCATTTTTTGCGGCTCATCATACTTCTCCATTATATAAATTGAATACTACATTATACCATATTTTACTTATCTCTGCAACTATTAAACCTTAAATAATTTACGATTATCAGCACTAATGCTGCAAAGCCCAGATATCCGAACACGGGATAAACAAAACCAACAAGGTCAGAAAATCCTGCAAGGCTGAGCAAAAAGCAAATCGCACATACAACAATTACAGTAAGAGCAGGTTTATTTCTGATTTTTTCACTTTTTGTTTCCATAAAATTTTCAAGTGCAACAACACTTGAAACAGAAGTACCAAGCATTCCTCCGAAAAGGAGAAAAGCGTAAAAGAATCCTAAAACTGCATTTATTTTTTCTGCCACAAAAAGCATAGGAAGTTCCTTTTCACCACTACCTTCAGAAACGCTTATTGAAAATAAAATTCCCAAAGCAATTACAAGGAGCATAACTCCCCCTGAAGAAACACCCGTAAATACTGTACTTTTCTTTTTAACATTTTTTCCTACAATGGTAAGTATTCCGATTGAACCGAAAATGTTATAAGAAACAAATGTAAATGCACTTACAATCCAGTTCGAAAGCAAGGGATTTTCACCTGACTTTACAGACGGAATTTCAGGAAAACCGTTTTTTATAATTGAATAAAGGGAAATGGCCAATGTTACTGCCACAAGTACGGGCACAAAACAAGAAAAAACCTTTACCATTGCACCTACGCCTTTTATTGCAAGGAGTGAAGTTATCACACAAATCACAAGTGATCCTACCCAGAACGGCATAGAAAACACTTGTTCAAAGAGTGCACCTGTACCTGCAGACATTATGACAAAAATTCCGAAAAGAAGAATTTCCTGCAAAATGCCGAAAATGTTTCTGAGCCATGGTTTTTCCCAAGGAATTATGATTTTGTCCATTTCATAAATCCCTGTTTTTGTTGCAAGATTTATAAGCAAAATCCCGAACACAACCTGCATAATAACTGCAAGTAAAAGACCTATGTACCCCATCTTTCCGAAAGATGAGAAAAACTGCAGAAGTTCCTGTCCCGAAACATATCCTGCACCGAGAAAACAACCTGCAAAAGTAAAACACAAACTGAGTGAATTTATTTTTTTCATTTTATCACCGCCACAAAGAATATTTTAACATATTTTGGTGCAAAAATCCAGCAAAAGAAAAAGGATAACCGTAGTGGTTATCCTTTTGAGTGCAGAATGCATAGTGCAAAGTGCTGAATGTCGGGTCTGCGACGCGATTATATTTTATAGAACCATAGGTTATATCGTAGGGGCAATTCACGAATTGCCCGTATAAAACAACATCAAACCTATTCGGGCGATTCGTGAATCGCCCCTACGTCTGAGTTCCATTTTTCCATTTATGTACGTTATGATTTTTTGTATTTTATGATATCTCTTATTCCTGTAATCACAAAGAAAACCGATAACAACGCTCCTGCAAGATACTTTTTCCACTCAATTTCACCGTTTACAGACATTACAACAAATAATATTACCGCCGCCAAACCGATTACCATAAGAATATTTGAAAAAATCAAATTAATTTTATTTTTCACTGTCCGTTCCACCTTATCCGTCAACGTAAAAACAATCCTTCTCCCACCTTAAAACATTCGTGTCAATGTATTCCCAGATCATGTCATAATCTTTCTGATTACGGATAATATGGTCATGGAAAGAACGTTGCCATAATTTTTCAGAGGGATTAAATTTATGAATTTCTTTTGAAATGTTCATTTTCATATATCCTACTGCTTTGTCAATCAATGACCTTCCACGTAGGGGCGATTCACGAATCGCCCTCAATATTTCAGAATCAGTTATAACAATAAGCATGTGAATATGATTTGGCATTATTACGTATTTTGAAATTTCAATATTAAATCTGTTATTAAGTTTTTTGATAACATTGTCTGCGATTATCCCGTATTTTTTCAGTTTCAATACGGGCGATTCGTGAATCGCCCCTACGATGATGTCAGATAAAACACATCGTCTGTTTTGTATACATATTGTCACAAAATATGCACCAGGTGTGGAATAATTGTAATTTTCGAGCCTTGTTCTCTTACGTTTCGGTAATTCCATGGAATAAAATTATTTAATTTCTGCTTTCCATGCGTATTCGAAAACTTCTCCTGCATCAAGAGACTGAATGCCACGTTTTTCGGAAACGTCATTTTTAACCTCGTAGGAATCATTCACGCCCCACCAGGGTTCAATGCAGACATAAGGTGCACCGGGTTTTGCCCATACACCAAGGAAAGGTGCATCACCCATATCAAAGTGAAGAATTTCTTCACCATTCTGACTCTTTAAAGTCAGACCTTTTGATTTGAAACCGTTAAGAATAAGAGCATCCTCAACGAAAATATCTTTTGTAATTACAACTTCCTTTGCATTATCAAGGAGAGGTTCATCAAACACTGCAATAATTGCATTTGAGTCAATTCTTTCAGTTACGAGAGTTTCTTTTTCATCAAAAATAAGGCTGTCGCCTACTTCAATGTTGAAACCGGGATGTGCTCCGAGAGAAAAATACATCTTTTTGTCATCAATGTTTTTAACTGTATGAGTAACTTTAAGACCTTCATTGTCAAGTTGGAATTTCACAAAAAGTTCAAACTTAAAGGGATACATTGCAAGAGTTTCTTCATCAAAAGTCTGGAAGAAAACAGCCTCTGTTTCTGTTTTTGAAACAAGTTCAAAGGGACGTTTTCTTGCAAAACCATGTTTCTGCATTGAATATTCTGTTCCGTTATAACGATATTTATCATCAAGCAGTTTTCCGATAAAAGGGAAAAGAATGGGTGACTGTCCGTACCAGATTTCTTCTCTGCCATACCAGATATATTCTTTGCCTGTGTCCTTTTTGATAAGACTGTGAAGTTCTGCACCATCGTGCTTTATTTCTGCTGAAAAAATGTCATTTTCAATTTTTGTAATCATAAGAAAAACTCCTTTGGGTTTTAGTTTAGAGGTCCCCTCTAATCACAGTATATCACAGTGGTGACTTTTTTACAAGATTTCGTGAAATTTTGCCATTCGTAAGGTTTGTGTCCTGCATCAGAACTTACAAAAAACAGGACATCTGTTTTTCGCAGAAGTCCTGTCATGGAAAAATTATTTTTTCATTTCAATCATATCACGGTATGAGATAAGTTCAATACCATGAGCATTAAGATGCTGTTCTGTTTTGGGGTCTTTCATAATCTGATATTCCCACACTCTGTCACGCCATCTGCCTGTGATACCTTTGATTTCGTCACATTCCATTGAGGGATGAACGTAAGTTTCACTGAAACCTGCAGGAATATTCACAAGGTCTTCAAGGAACATTTCACGGTATCTTTCATAGCTTGTTCTCATTTCGTCATTCCATTTCGGGAAAATGAGGTAATCAGGCATAATAACATTATTTTTCTTGCCAAGATAATCACAGATTTTACAAGCAACTGCATAAAGGAAATAAGGAGTGCCCTCGGGACATTCGGTTTTAAGAGGTTTTCTGCACATTCTGAAAGCGTAACCAAGTTCACCGCAAAGTTTCATTGTCATGGGAAGAAGTTTGAAGTTGCCACCCTCAATGCCATAGAGTGAACCCATGTGGTTGTCAAGGTGAGAGGGTTTCATGCCCATGCTTTCTGCAAGTTTAACCTGAGTAAGAATTTCCTGTCTTGCTTCTTCAAGGTCAGCATGCTGAGCAAAATCCTCACATTCAGGCCACATAAAGCCTTTTTCGTTTTTGAGAGAAGGAAGGTCTGTGATAGGACCCCAGTTGTAGTTTGCCCATTCACTTGTAGTTGTAAGATGCACACCGATTGCATACTGAGGGTTGTCAATTGAGAACTGAACAGCCTCTTTTGCAAATTTGCAGGGCATCATAATTGTTGAAGATTTAAGTCTGCCTGACTTGAAAAGATCCATAACAGCATCATTTGCCGCACCACACATTCCGAAGTCATCAGCGTTGATAATGAGATATTTGTCTGCCATGTGTCATTACACCCCTGTTTATATTCAATAAATAAATTCTATCACATTGTGAGGTGGAATAAGTTAACAGATTGTTAATATTTTTGACGAAACCTCTTTTTCTCAGAATAAGTCACTGAAGAACTTTCCGAGAATTGTGGTTTCGTTAAAGGGCACAACTTTACCTGCGTTGGCAGCATTCATCGGAACAAGTCTAAGGTCAAGCTGATTTATCATAAACTGAGGAAGATCAGGATAAGTCCATACGTTAATCTGTTCATCAGAATATGTTGCAAGGTCAACAAGAGTTTCAAAATATCTGTTTGCACATGAATGTCTGACATTTTTTGCAAACCATGTAATATCGGGATATTTACATGTTGATGCATCAATCTGATTGTCGGGAGAAATATGATTTCCACCACATGAACAGGTAACAGCCTGAACATAATTTTCTCCGAGAGTTCTGTCAACATCAGCACATGTTGCTCCGAAACTTGTTTCGTAAGTGCCGATTGTTCCGTCGCACATCCTGTTATTGTCAGATGTTACAGGAATAATTGAATAGCCGTATTCAGAAATAATAGCAAGATTTTTGCCGTCTTCAATAAGAGAAGTTAAAATATTGTCTGAATTAGCCTGAACATTATCGTGGAAATATCTGTTCTTTTCAATAAGTCCTGCATACTTTACTTTTTCCTCTTCCGTGTTGAAGTTAAAGTTTTCTGCTTCATAGTATCTGTCAGAGGACATCATCGCGTAAAAACCGGGAATTGAACCGATACTTGCAGGAAGAGCATTATCAACCATTGAAGAAAGGTTTCCTACAATATAGTTGTTGGAAAAATTAACAAGAGGTTCAAACATTCTGAATGAATACATCAGGTCCAGAAGATTGTAAAGAGGTTTCATGTTTTCTGTTGAACCGAGCATTTCCTGAAGCATTCTCATCAGAGATGTGCTGTCAAGAGTTATGTTTCCGGAGAACGGGTCTTCACAGCAACTGACACCGTTCATTGCACCTGAGATGAAAACTGCTGAGTGAATTTTTTCACGTTCTTCCGGCGTTGCAAGGTAATAATGTTCATAGAGATAGGTCATTGTAACACATCCGCCCATACTGAAACACACAAGACCTACTTTCTCAGCACCCGTTACTTCAAGAACACGGTTGATATATTCGTGAAGCTGAGAAGAAATAGTGTGCATATCAAGTCGCCAGTCATAGTGAAATGAATAAGAGTTTGCATAACCATATTCATTTTTCGGATAAACATTATCTCCCACCTTAATTCCTGTGTCAGGGTTGGGAACACCATTCTCGTCACATGCTGCATCACCGAAAATTGCAGTAAGAACATCTGTGAAAATAAGGTCAAGTTTTTCAAAATTGCCTGTCAGAAGTCCGGTCAGCAGACCGAGAATATGTTTTTTTACAAGGCCTGTAATTTCATCTGTGGAGATACCCCATATATCCATGTCATCAACTTCTGTTTCTGTTGAAAGACCTTTGTAAATTGTTTCACCGAAACCGGGGATTTCCACAATAGGAATATCTTTTTCAAGAACTTTCACAGCCTCTGAAGCTGTCTGATTTGCAGCAGAAACGCCTGATAATGCAATTGAAAAAGTAAGAGTCACAGCAAGAAAAACGGAAATCAATTTTATGAAAGTTTTTTTCATTTTAAATCCCTCCTGATATAAAAATATCCATGGGAAAAATATAGCATTTCGTCCCATAGATGTCAACATAATTCTTAATTTTTCTTAATAATTAAACATAATTTATATATGTGTATGATTTCCGTAATCATCTTTCTGCAGACAGTCAGACATTAACCCCTTTTTCTCTCAGGTCTTCCTTGAGAATTTCAAGCTTTCCGTGACTGTAGCAATGACCTTGCATACCTGCTTTCAATGCACCATCAATATTTTTCTGCACGTCGTCAATAAAAATACATTCTTCGGGAATAAGTGAAAATTTTTCAAAAAGCACGTTATAAATTTCAGGTTCAGGTTTTACCACTTTATAATCTGAGGAAGCAACAAAACCGTCAAAGAGTTCAAGGACGGGAATTTCCTTTTTCACTCGGTGGAATTCTTTTCCTACATTTGAAAGAAGGTATATACCGTAGCCTTTTTCCTTCAGTTCCTTTACGAAACCGTACATTTCTTCAAACGGTGGCATATATGGAAAAAAATCCTTTGTCATTTCTTCAACCTCAGCATAAATTTCCTGAGGAATAAGATGCTTTTTTTCACGGAGAATATCCTCTGAGGTAACAACGCCTCTGTCACGTTCAAGCCACAGAGGATTTCTGAAAATTTCTTTAAGAACAATATCCGCATCTTCTTTTTTGAAATGAGCGTAAAGTGTTTTTTCAGGGTTATGATCGATAAGCACTCCGCCTAAGTCAAAAATTATATTTTTAATCATATAAACACCTCTTTTTTACAAAAAACAACTGCCTATGATAACACGGGCAGTTGTCTGATGAATTATTAAAAAACTTATTCTGCTTCTTCTTCCTTCATCTTTGCGAAGCACTCACTGCAGTATACAGGGCGTCCGTCTTTAGGCTGGAAAGGAACTTTAGCAGCACCTCCGCAAGAAGCACATGTTGCGTCAAAAAGTTCACGTTCGGGATTTCTTGCACGTTTACGTGCTGCACGGCATTCTTTGCAACGGAAGGGTTCGTTTTCAAAGCCTTTTTCTGCATAGAATTCCTGTTCACCTGCTGAGAAAATGAATTCATTTCCGCATTCCTTGCAGATGAGGGTTTTGTCTTCGTACATTTTAATGACCTCTCTTGATAAGTATTTAGTCCTGAGAAGGGACTTATTATAAACAGATTACTCCGTTTATTACAAAATGTTTTTAAGCTTCTTTCTCACTCTCTGCATGGCAGTGTCAACGCTTTTGAAGCTTTGACCTGTTTTCTGAGAAATTTCAGAGTAACTGAGTCCCTCTGTAAAAAGAGAAAAGACCTTGTACTCCGTTTCCGAAAGAATTTCTTTGAGACTTTTGCGTAGGTTTTTATAATTTTCAGAGGAAATATATTCATCCTCCGCAGTGGTGTGACCTGCTGTTTCGTCAACCAAAGGGACAAAATCCGCATCAGCAGTAATAAGTCCGTTATCCTTTTTTCTGACGAAATTTTTCAGTGCATTGGTTACACACACACCGGCATAGGTTCTGAGGGATGCACCTTTTGAAGAGTCGTAACTGAGGATTGCCCTGAAAGAAGCCACAAGCCCCTCCTGAACAAGGTCCTCTCTTTCAAAACGGTTGTCGGAGAATTTGTCCACACAATTGCCGATAACACCGCCTAAACGTTCAATAAGCAACGTCAGAGCCTTGTCATCACATACCTTGCACAGCAAAACCAATTCTTCGTCTGACATTTCATGGTAATTTTTACTGCTCATTTATCCACCTCATACCATTTACATAGTAAATATTAATACATTTTTAATATTTTGTCAATGATTTCCCACAAATAAGTTGAACTTTTTCAACTTTTAATGTGTTTTTTTGTAGAATTATGACAAGTTAGACACTTTTTTAACATGTAACAACTTTCAGAAAGACCTTTTCTTGACTTTTCATATAAAACAATGTAAAATTATCTTATATTGTTTTATGCAGGGTTTCACGAAAATTTATTCGGGACGGGAAACCCGTCCCCTACGGTGAAGCCGTTGGTGTCATCATAAATTTGCGTCGCAGAGACAAAATGTTGTCATCAGGAAATATATTGTTTTGCGATATGTGATTCGCACGCGATATATTTTTGTTTTTCAAAAACGCGATATATATCAAACTTCGTTTTCTATGCGATATGATATAAATCTTTTCACGCCCGTCAGGGCATATCGCACAATGTCAATCGCACGTTTTGAGAACGTATATCGCAAATCAGAATGATTTATATCGCTGTAAAAATGCAAAACATTTTTACACAAAGGTGGTGTGATTTTGACAGAAACAAATCAAAGCTACAAAACAAAACAGCGTGACCTTATTCTTGAGGTTCTGGAAAAGCAGGGAAACCGTCATCTGACTGCCCAGGAAGTTACTGATTTACTTCAAAAAAAAGGAACTGCCGTAGGCAAAAGCACAGTTTACAGATACCTTGAAAAACTTGCTCAGGACGGTATAGTGAAAAAATATACCGTTGACGGTGAAAAAAGCATCTGCTATCAATACCTGCATTCACACGAAACATGTGCAAACCATTATCATCTTAAATGCGAAAAGTGCGGAAAACTTATCCACATGGAATGCGAAACAGTTGACCGCCTTGCAGAACATATTTTTAAACATCACAATTTTCACCTGAACACCGCAAAATGCGTTTTTTACGGAATATGTGAAAATTGTAAAAAAGGAGAATAAAATTATGCAAAAGAAGACAAAAATCATTATCGCAATCGTATGTGCCGTAGTTATTGCGGCAGGAATTTCACTGGGTATTTACTTCGGTGTAAAAAATCACAACGACCCTTCAAAAACTGTTTTTGCCACCACAGGTACAGTTGAAGTTTTCGACAAGAATACAGTTAAATTTTCCTATCTGACACCTTACATTGAAAAAGGTTCTTTTGAAATTGTTGACAAAAAAGGTTTTGCGGTTGAAACAGAAGGCAAAACAATTGAAGGTAAAATCATTTCTATTGAATACCGTCCTTCAAAAACAGATACAATCGAAACAGGCGAAATTGTTATCACAGCTGACCTTTCCGAAAAGCTTGTTGCAGATTCTTCTTACAAGGCAGTTATAAAAGCCGGTGCCATTGAACACAAAAAAGAAGAATACATCAACCCCGATATTACGGCTGACTTCAAAGTAAATAAAGATGATAACGGTGTTCTTCACGCTGAAGAAGAAAAGTTCAAAGATGCAAAATCAGTTGTACTTTCAGACGTTGAACCCACTTTTTACAAAAAAGACGGTAAAGCATATTTTTCAATCACAGCTAAAGCCGAAGGTATTACAAAATACAACGAAGAAGGTTCAAAGAACTTTTCAGCATTTATCGGCTACCGTTATAAAACATCTGAAGGCGGATTTGTAAGATGGCTTAATAACGACGTTGTTTTCTCAGCAAAAGACGGTGTTATTGAAATTACAGGTTCTGCAATGGAAGATGACCTTATCCCCGGCATTGACTATAAACTTGTTATTTCAAAAGGCTTCTTCCTCAACGATGACGGTTCAGTTGTCAATGAAGAATACAAAAGCACATTCACTTACGTAGAACAATAAGGTAAAAAAACTATGTTTACAAGTATTAAGAGCATGGGTCTTTTCGGCATGAACAGTTACATGGTTCATGTTGAAATTGACATAAGCGGAGGTTTACCTCATTTTGATATTGTAGGTCTTCCCAACACATCTGTCAGCGAAGCAAAGGAAAGGGTCCGTTCTGCAATCAAAAACAGCGGTCTTACTTTCCCTGTCAGCAGAATTACTGTCAACCTTGCTCCTGCAGACACAAAAAAAGAAGGCACAGTCTATGACCTGCCCATGCTTATTGCAGTTCTTGCAGCATCTCATCAGATTCACTTAGTACCCGAAACATCTGCTTTTATCGGAGAGCTTTCTCTCGGAGGTGAGCTGAGAAGCGTCAACGGTGCACTTCCCATGGTGATTGAGGCTTACAATAACGGTATAACCGACGTGTTTGTTCCCGAAGAAAATGCTTATGAATGCTCCGTTGTTGAAGGAATACATGTTTACCCCGTAAAAAATGTAAAACAGATTATTTCACACCTTGAGGGGAAAGAAAAAATTCCCCCTACCATTTACACTCCCAAAGAAGATGTTCTTGAGTCACTCCTTGATTTTGCAGATGTAAAAGGTCAGTTTGAGGCAAAAAGAGCAATTGAAATTGCTGCAGCAGGAGGTCACAACATTCTCCTTATCGGACCTCCCGGCCCAGGCAAAAGTATGCTTGCCAAAAGAATTTCCACAATTCTTCCCGATATGACTTTCGAAGAATCTCTTGAAACAACAAAAATATATTCAATTTCAGGCAAACTTTCAAAAGATGCGCCCCTTATTACAAAAAGACCTTTCCGTTCACCTCACCACACAGTTTCTCCCGTAGGACTTTCAGGTGGTGGTGCAATACCGAAGCCCGGTGAAATTTCACTGGCACATAACGGAGTTCTTTTTCTCGATGAATTGCCTGAATTTTCACGCACAACAATGGAAATTATGCGTCAACCTATAGAAGACGGGGTTATTTCCATTTCAAGAGCTCAGGCAACTGTAACTTATCCGTGTTCAGTCATGCTTGTCTGTGCAATGAACCCTTGTCCTTGCGGATATTACGGCCACCCCACAAGAGAATGCACTTGTCCCCGTGGCAGTGCAGAAAGATATCTCGGCAAGGTTTCAGGACCTCTCCTTGACAGAGTTGACATTCACATTGAAGTTCCTCCCGTAGATTTTGAAAGCCTTTCAGATGATGAAAGAGGAGAAAAATCTGCCGATATCAAAAAGAGAGTTGACAAAGCAAGGCTCATTCAGCAGAAACGTCTTGAGGGCACAGGAATTACCTGTAACGCTAACATGACTGCAAGTCAGACAAGAGATTTCTGCAAACTGACAGACGATGCAAAAGATATGCTGAAGGTTGTGTTTGACAGACTTTCTCTTTCAGCACGTGCTTACGATAAAATCCTCAGAGTTGCAAGGACAATTGCAGACCTGGAAGAAAGTGAAATAGTAAACGAAGAACATATTGCAGAAGCAGTTCAGTACAGAAGCCTTGACAGAAAGTTCTGGGGAAAGTAAGTAATAAACAACATTGCAGGAAAAGTTTGTTATCTCACAAAAAAAATTACATTTTACAAAAAAGAAAACCTCGTTGAAAAACGAGGTTTTCTTCTTTTATTTTCTCTTATAAGTACAGAATCTGAATTTAATTCCGTTTTCTTCTTTTACTTCGCTTTCTTCTGCGAGGTACCAGTTTTCATCCTCATCAAGATTGGGGAAGAATTTATCACTTGCAGTTGCTTCTGCATCAATTTTTGTAACAATTGCTGTATCACAGAGATGAAGCATCTGTCTGTATATTGATTCCCCTCCGATAACAACAACATTATCGGTATCTTCGTTTTTAAGGAGTTCTGTTACTTCTTCAATGCTCTTACAAACCTCTGCACCCTCTACAGAATAACTTTCATCTCTTGAGAGAATTATGTTTCTTCTGTTTTTAAGGGGTGCTGATTTCGGGAAAGTCTGCAGAGTTTTTCTGCCGAGAATTACTGTTTTACCTTCCGTAAGTCTTCGGAAATTTTTCAGGTCTTCGGAAATGTGGAAAAGGAGATTTCCCTCATTGCCGATACCCCAATTTTTATCAACTGCTACTACCTGAAACATCAGATTGCCACCTCAATCTTTTCATTGAAATCATTTGCCTGATAATCTTCAAGGCTGAAACTGTCAACTGTGAAATCGTAGAAATTTTTGATACTCTTGTCAATTTTGAAGACAGGTGCATCGTACTGTGGATTTTCAATAAGTTTCTTTACAAGGGGAATGTGTCTGTCATAAATGTGAGCGTCTGCCACAACGTGAACAAATTCACCAACTTCAAGTCCGCTTACCTGAGCGAACATGTGAACGAGAACTGCATACTGACAAACATTCCAGTTGTTTGCTGTGAGCATGTCCTGTGAACGCTGATTGAGAATTGCATTGAGTTTGTTACCTGTAACATTCAGTGTAAGTCCGTAAGCACAGGGTGCGAGTCCCATTTCGTTAAGGTCATGGTGATTGTAAAGATTTGTCATGATTCTTCTGCTTGCCGGGTTGTTTTTTAGGTCAAAAAGAACTCTGTCAACCTGGTCGAATTCACCCTCGGGATATTTATGCTTTACGCCTAACTGATAGCCGTAAGCCTTACCGATTGTGCCGTTTTCGTCAGCCCATGAATCCCAGATGTGAGAATCAAGTTCTGAAATTTTATTTGATTTTTTCTGCCATATCCAAAGAAGCTCTTTGATACAGCTTTTGAAAAATGTTTTTCTGACAGTAATAATGGGAAATTCTTTGCTTAAATCATATCTGTTTACCATACAGAATTTTTTGACTGTATGTGCAGGTGTGCCGTCTTCCCATTTGGGACGTACATTCAGTTCTTCATCAGAATAACCGTTTTCAAGAATATCTTTTATGTTTTCAACAAAAACTTTATCTGCATAACTCATAAACTTTCTCCTTAAAATTCAATCTCTGCCGTAACGGGAAAATGGTCTGAGGGGTAAACTCCGTCAATGAGTTCATTAACAACTGTATATTTCTTTACATCAATTTCAGGAGAAACCATGATGAAGTCAATTATTGCACCCTCATATTCACCGAAAGCGTTGTATGTGTTGCCGTCATCAGAAATTTCTGCCACAAACTTTGAGTCACGGAGTTTGCCTGAAACAAGACCCTCGTAAAACTCTGAACCCTGGTCAAAGTTAAAGTCACCCGTAACGATTGTGGGAACAGAGAAACTTTCTGCTTTGTCGAAAATAAGTTTCATTCCCTCTTTTCTTGCCTCGACGCCGATGTGGTCAAGGTGAGTGTTGAGATGAATGAATTTTTTGCCTGTCTCTTTATCTTCAAGAAGCACCCATGAACAGATTCTCACGCAAACTGCGTCCCAGCCTTTGCCGGGTTTTTCGGGAGTTTCTGACAACCAGAAGTTACCTTTGTCGCAAGTTTTATATTTATCTTTTTTATAGAAAACTGCAGAATATTCACCCTCGTTGTCGCCGTCATCTCTGCCAACGCCTACATAATCGTAATCAGTAAGGTTCTTTTTGAGATAAGACATCCACTCGGGAGTTGCCTCCTGAACGCCCAATGTATCAGGGTTGTTTCTGTTTATTATTTCAAGAACAAGAGGTTCTCTTTTTTCTCTTTCGTGGCCTTCCTTGCCCCAGCAGAGAATGTTGTAGCTCATGGTTTTCATGTTATCACCTCAGAAAAAAATGAATTATTATACTGAAACTGATTGTTATTAAATCGGCTCCCTTGTGTAAAGGGAGCTGTCATTTTGGCAAAAATGACTGAGGGATTGTTTAACAAATTTATCAATATGTTCACAAACCCCTCTGAAATTCTGATTAACTTCATTATTCGGAATTCTTATTATTTTCAGACCATACTCTTCAAGATATTTTGTTCGTTCTTCATCTTTCTTCATACCCACAGACTCATAGTGCTGAGAACCGTCAAGCTCTATAACCAACTTTGCTGAAGCTGAATAAAAATCTGCAACGTATTTTCCAAGAACTTTTTGTCTTGAAAAACGAACGGGATAGGTTTTAAGAAAATCGTACCACAGATGTTTTTCTTCTTTGGTCATGTTTTTACGAAGCATTTTCGCAACAGGAACTATATCTTTGTTATGTTTTCTGTCCAAAAGAAATCACCTTTTCTTTGACAATCCCTCAGTCACCTTACGGTGACAGCTCCCTTTACACAAGGGAGCCTATTCCTGCATTTAATCAGAACTTCATATCAGAATAAATGGGATAATGGTCAGAAATATACTGTCCGTCAACGGTATCTCTTATGATTTTGTATGTTTTTACGTCTGTTATTTTGCTGT
>JAZRNJ010000348.1:0-10880 GCA_045648125.1 Acutalibacteraceae bacterium | reverse complement strand
GAAATGGTTGACAACGTAATCCCCTTCATCGGTGGTGAAGAACAGAAGAGCGAACAGGAACCTCTTAAAATCTGGGGTAAAATTGAAGGCGACCACATTGAAAACGCAACTTCTCCCAACTTCACAGCTCAGTGTATCCGTGTTCCTGTTTCTGACGGTCACATGGGTGCAGTTTTCGCAAGATTTGAAAACAAACCCTCAATTGAAGAAATCAAAGAAATCTGGAAAGAATACAAAGGCAGAGCACAGGAGCTTGAACTCCCCTCTGCTCCCAAACAGTTCCTCAACTATTTTGAAGAAGACAACATGCCTCAGACAAAACTTTGCCGTGACCTTGAAAACGGTATGGCAATTTCTATCGGCAGACTTCGTGAAGATACACAGTATGACTACAAATTCGTATGTCTTTCACATAACACATTAAGAGGTGCAGCAGGCGGTGCTGTTCTTATGGCAGAACTCCTCTGTGCTGAAGGTTACATGGACTAATTCAGTTTGAACTTTTTAGGAGGCTTTTCCAATGAAAGAAACTTTATTTACAGGTGCCGGTGTCGCTATTGTCACTCCTTTTGACAAGAACATGGACGTCAACTACAGACGTCTTGGTGAACTTATCGACCAGCAGATTGAAGAAGGCACTGACTCTATCGTTATTGCAGGTACTACAGGTGAAGCATCAGTTCTTTCAACATTTGAACACATTGATGTTGTAAAATACGCTGTTGACGTTGCAAACAAAAGAGTTCCCGTTATTGCAGGTGCAGGCAGTAACTCAACAAAATATGCAGTAAGACTTGCAAACGAATGCGAAAACGCAGGTGTTGACGGTCTTCTTATGGTAACTCCCTACTACAACAAAACATCTCAGAAGGGTCTTATCGAGCATTACAACTACATCGCTGAAAGAGTAAACACACCTATCATCCTTTACAACGTTCCCTCAAGAACAGGTGTGAACATCCTTCCCGAAACTTACGCTATCCTTGCTGAAAACGAAAAAATCGTTGCTACAAAAGAAGCAAACGCTAACATCTCAGCACTTGCAAAAACAATGTCTCTCTGCGGTGACAGTCTTGACATTTACTGCGGTAACGATGACGAAGTTGCAGCATTCACAGCAATGGGCGGTAAAGGTTCAATTTCAGTTCTTTCAAACATCTGTCCCAAAGTTGCTCACGACATTGCTCAGCTTGGTGTTGACGGAAAGACAAAAGAATCTGTAAAACTTCAGCTTGAATATACAGAACTCTGCAACGCTCTCTTCTCAGACGTTAACCCCATCCCTGTTAAAGAAGCAATGAACATGATGGGCATGAACGTTGGCGAATGCAGACTTCCCCTTGTTGGTATGTCAGAAGATGGCAGAGCTAAGCTCAAGGCAGTTCTTGAAAAATACAACCTTATCTAAACCGAATTAAAAGGAAGTTCAAAATAAAATGGTGAATATTTTATTAAGCGGCTGCAACGGAAAAATGGGTAAGACAATTACAGAGTGTGCAAAGAATTTTGAAGATTTGTCAATTGTCTGCGGTACAGATGTTAACACAACTGCATCTGAATATCCCGTTTATTCCTCACCTGCCGAAGCAACAGAAAAGGTTGATGTAATCATTGACTTTTCACATCCGAGTGCATTAAATGGCATTCTTGACTATGCAGTGAAGACAAACACTCCTGCAGTTATCTGCACAACAGGACTTGACGAAGCACAGAAAAAAGCAATTGCAGATACATCAGAAAAAGTTGCAATTTTCTTCAGTGCAAACATGTCCCTTGGTGTTAACCTTATTGCAGAACTTGCAAGAAAAGCAACAGCAGTTCTTGGCAGTCAGTTTGATATTGAAATTGTGGAAGCACACCACAATCAGAAAATTGACGCTCCATCAGGTACAGCATTAATGCTTGCGGATGAAATAAGCGAAGAGTTCGAAAACGCTCCTAAATATGAATTTGACAGACATTCAAAACGTGCAAAGAGAACGAAGAACGAAATCGGTCTTCACGCAGTCCGTGGTGGTACAATAGTCGGCGAACATGAAATCATCTTTGCAGGTCAGGATGAAGTCATTAAAATCAGCCACAGTGCAATGTCAAAACAGATTTTTGCAAACGGCTCACTCAATGCCGCATTGTTCATGGCAGGTAAAACACCGGGCATGTATTCAATGAAAGACATCGTGGCTTCAATGTAATATATAAACGAAACCGAAAGTTTTTACGCTTTCGGTTTTTTATTTTATTCGGTTAAATTTTGATTAATTGGTTTGATTGTATTACTGATTATGTTTTGTAACAGTTAAGCGTTACAATGTAACGTCTGAGTGTTACATTGTGCGAACAATGTTCGCTAAAAAGTGAACATTGTCCACCAGAGAAAGAGATAGAGAAAGAATAAGAGAAAGAGTTATATTAAGAGAAAGAAAGCCGCTTTTCCGAGATTTGGAAAAGCGGTTTTTAAAAAAACAATTTTTATTTTTTATGACAATCCCTCACCGCCTACGGCGGAGCTCCCTTTACACAAGGGAGCCGTTGAAATTTGTCAGTTTATATGTTTACCAAAGTGTTACAATACCTTTTGCATGGGCATTTATACGTGCAACGTCGATTGTGTTGACTTTGCTGTCACCGGTTATGTCTGCACAAGTCAATTCATAATCTGAGAGTGCTTTTATACCTTTTGCATGAGCATTTGCAAGGGCAACATCAATTGTGTTAACTTTACCGTCACCGTTAAGGTCACCTTGTTTGTTAAGTTTAAGTCCGACTGTAGCCTTACCATCTGTTACAGAAACAAGATAAACTCTTGATACATAACTTTCTTTTGAAACTACTACAGTGTATTCACCGTTATCAAGACCGTCAAATGTATATTTTTCTGATTTACCTGAAACATTTTTTTCTTTAAGCACCTTGCCGTCAGAATCTTTCAAAGTTACTGTAATATCATACTCAGAATCAGCGCTGATATATTCCAGAGTCTGACCTACTACAACATAACTGTTAACATCAATCTTCTCTGTTTTGCTTCTTCCGCAGAACCATCTTCCACCTGCAAATTCAGATGTCTTTTTGAAATCGTCGCTGAGGAAAATAAGGCCTGAAATATTTTTAATATCTTTTTTCGCTTTGAGAACAAAAGAAACAATAGTTTCCTCATTTTCAAGTTTTACAGCATTACCATCATTAAGCTGAGTATCTGCTGCCCATGAAGCAAAAGCAATTTTATATCTATCCATAACTTCCTGCTGAGACCAATATTCTGTGTTTGAATTACGGTGTGTATAGAAGTTCGTCGGGCTCTTCCAGTTTCCGTTTGTCACATAAGCAGATGCAAGTTGTCCCTTGAAAGTAAGGAATGATTTATTGCTGGAAGGGCTTGTGTTCTGCACTTCAAATGCATCTCCGTCATAAAACACAGGAAGTTCCATTGCATAGATATAATAATTTGTTTTAAGATTGACGCTTACTACTACGTCTTCTCCTGCTGAAAGAGAAGTTTTGTCAGTTACGATGCTGAAAGTTGCAACATAATCTGCTTCTGAAGATGCAGATGAATTTACACCTGCAACACCTGTTGAAAAAAGCATTATAACCAACATAAAAACTGAAATTACTTTACCGAATGACTTTTTCATTTTAATACAACTCCCTTTTATTTTGTACTGTAAGTGGGTTGCTTTGCCTGAATATCAAAAACTCATCTGAGTTTTTCTGTGAAATCTGACATCATATCTGCAATTTTAATCTGCTGTGGGCATACTGCTTCACATGATTTACAGCCGATACATGCAGATGGGCGTTTATCTTCAGGAAGTGAAGAAATTTCAAGTGACACAAGGAAACTGGGTCCTCTGTAACAGATTTCGTTGTACTGAGAAATAAATCTGGGAATATTCAGTTCCATAGGACAATGGGTTGTGCAATAACTGCATTCCGTACACGGAAGTGAATTTCTTTCGATTATCTTCTTGCCGAGTTTTAAAAGTACTTCTGTTTCTTCTGTATTCAGAGGTTTTTCTGTTTCAAAAATGGAAATATTCTCTTCCATCTGACTGAAATCTGACATACCTGAAAGTATCATTTTAACATTGTCAAACTGCTGAAGGAAACGGAATGACCATTCAATGATATTGGCATCGGGTCTCAGCCTTTTCAGTTCATTTATATCTTCCTCTGTCAGTTCTGCAAATTTTCCGCCACGTAAAGGCTCCATAACCCATACGGGAATATCCCACTCTTTTAAGAGTTCCATTTTTGCCTTTGCATCCTGAAAATTCCAGTCAAACCAGTTAAGCTGAATCTGACAGAATTCCATATCTTTCCCGTAGGCTTCAAGAAAACGCTTTAAAACAGGCATTTCCCCGTGTGCAGAGAAGCCTAAGTGTTTTATTCTGCCGTTATCTTTCTGCTTTTTAAGGTAGTCAAAAATGCCGTATTTTGGGTCAAGGTATGCGTCAATATTAACTTCGCATACATTGTGGAACATGTAGAAATCAAAATATTCCATTCCTGTTTTTTCAATCTGCTTTTCAAAAACTTCCTCAACCTTATCCCAGAGTGATGAATCATATCCGGGAAATTTTGTTGCGATGAAGTAACTTTCTCTCGGGTATTCTCTGAGGATGTTTCCCATGACAATTTCCGACCTGCCTGCATGATAGCCCCATGCAGTATCGAAGTAATTTATGCCTTTTCTGAAAGCATAATCAACCATTTTACGTGTTTCAACTTCTTCAATGAAAGGATTGCCGTAGCCGTCACCGGGGAGTCGCATACATCCCATACCGAGAGAGGAAAGTTTTTTTCCTTTAAAATCTCTGTAAATCATATTTACACCTTATAACATACTAATCTGCTCTTCTGCTTCACCTGCGTCTTCTGCACTGAGGAGCATACCTAAAGCCGGAAGATTTTTTGTTTTATATCTGTAGGGTTTTGCAAATTCCCCTTCTTTGTAATCTCTCACTTCGTAGAGCTTCTGACCTTTTTTCAGAGTCATTACGGAAACACCGATTGTGTCTTTGGTTGTTTTGGGAGAAATTACGCCTGTGTGAATAAGGAGATGTCTGCCTGCAGAAGAGATAAGCACAACTTCCTTATCTTCTTCAATATATTTCACACCTACCAAGGTTGATTTATCACTGTAAGCCTTGATAAGTTTTTTACGGTTTGTCTTTGTTTCGTAGGATTTCAGGTCAACTTTTGCAACTTTACCGTTTTCAAAGAAGAACATTACGTAGCCTTTGTAGTCCTGAGTTGCAATCATGTGAATTGCAGTTTCGCCCTCTTCCATATCAAGACGTGAGCCTCCAAATTCACCAAGGTTACTTGCCTTTGTTTCGTCAAAGTCGTTTGCTTTTGCCTTATAGACCTGACACTTGTTTGTGAAGAAAAGAAGGTCGGTTCTGTTTGAGGTTTCAACCATTTTGACAACCTCATCACCTTCTTTGAGCTTATGCTCACCTGAACTCTTCTGCCATGAGAGAGGAAGAATTTTCTTGAAATAACCTTCCTTTGTGAAGAAGAGAATAACGGGATAATCAGGAATTTCTTCCTCTTTTTCTTCTTCATCAGAATCTTCAATGTAGATAATTTCACTCTTTCTTTCCTGACCATGTTTATTTGCAACATCTTTCAGTTCAGCAACAATGAGTTTTTTGATTTTCTGCTTACTTGAGAGGATATCTTCAAGAAGTGCAATATTTTCTTCAAGGTTTTCGATGTCCTTTATTCTTTTAAGAATATACTCTTTATTCAGGTGACGGAGTTTGATTTCAGCCACATATTCTGCCTGAATTTTATCAATTCCGAAACCTATCATCAAGTTAGGAACAACTTCTGATTCTTCTTCAGTATTACGGATAATCTGAATTGCCTTATCAATATCAAGAAGAATTTTTTCAAGACCTTTAAGAAGATGAAGTTTATCCTTACATTTCTGCAGGTCAAATTCAAGTCTTCTTCTGACACAATCTGTTCTGAATTCAATCCATTCAGTAAGAATCTGTCTGACACCGAGAACTTTAGGCATTCCTTTGATGAGAACGTTGAAGTTACATGAGAATGTATCTTCAAGAGGAGTTGATTTGAAAAGCTTTGACATAAGTTTTTCAACATCAGTTCCTGTTTTAACATCAATTGTGATTTTAAGACCTTTCTTATCTGTTTCATCACGGATGTCTTTGATTTCTTTGAATGAACCTTTTTTGACAAGTTCAATGATTTTATCAATAATTGCCTCAGCAGTTGTGGTTGTGGGGATTTCCGTAATATCAATACACTTATTTACTTTATCGTAAGTATACTTTGAACGGATTTTAACTGAACCACGGCCTGTTTCAAAAATGCTGTGAAGTGCATCTCTGTCGTAAATTACCTGAGCACCACCCACAAAATCAGGACATTTGAGAGTTTCAAACAAGTCTGCATCGGGATTTTTGATAAGTGCAATTGTTGTTTCACAAATTTCACGGAGATTGAACGAGCAGATGTTACTTGCCATACCAACTGCAATACCTAAGTTTGCATTTGTGAGAATTGTAGGCACGGACACAGGGAAAAGTAACGGTTCCTGAGTTGTGTTATCGTAGTTGGGAACGAAGTCGACTGTGTTTTTGTCAATATCCTTGAAAAGTTCTGCTGCAAATGATGAAAGTTTTGCCTCGGTATAACGTGATGCTGCATACTGCATATTTTTTGAATACGCTTTACCGAAGTTACCTTTTGAGTCTACAAAAGGATGAAGAAGTGACTCATTACCCTTTGAAAGACGTACCATTGTTTCGTAAATGGGTCCGTCACCGTGAGGGTTCAGCTTCATTGTTGCACCGACAATATTTGCTGATTTTGTTCTGTTACCTGTAAGAAGACCCATTTTATACATTGTATAAAGGAGTTTTCTGTGAGAGGGTTTCATACCGTCAATTTCAGGAATTGCACGGGAAACAATAACGCTCATTGCATAGGGCATGTAGTTTTCTTCAAGAGTTTCCGTGATTTTCTGCTCAACTACTATACCTGCACCTAAAATGTGTGCATTGGGGTTTGTGTCTTCCGTAACACGTTCAACATCTTTTTTCTTTTTTGCCATTACCT
This sequence comes from Acutalibacteraceae bacterium, assembly GCA_045648125.1. Taxonomy (GTDB): domain Bacteria; phylum Bacillota; class Clostridia; order Oscillospirales; family Acutalibacteraceae; genus SIG575. The sequence goes on along the minus strand of JAZRNJ010000348.1, from coordinate 3,785 downwards.
CTCACCTCCTTAGTTTAAGTCTGTAATATCAAGATACTTATATCCGTCGTTTGCAATGTGGTCTTTTCTGCCCTGAAGATTATCACCAAGAAGAAGTTCAAATGTTTCTGCCATTTTTTCTGCATCGTCAGGTTCAACCTGAATAAGTCTTCTTGTTTTGGGATTCATTGTTGTCATCCACATCATGTCAGGGTCGTTTTCACCAAGACCTTTTGAACGCTGGATTGTATATTTCTGATTACCGATTTCAGCCAAAGCATCGGCTTTCTCTTTTTCTGTATATGCAAACCACACCTGGTCTTTTGACTGAATTTCATAAAGTGGTGATTCTGCGATAAACACTTTACGAGCCTCAATGATTGAGGGCATAAGTCTGTAAATCATTGTAAGAATAAGTGTTCTTATCTGATAGCCGTCAACGTCAGCATCAGTACAGATAATAACTTTATTCCACAGAAGGTTGTCCAGATTAAAGTTTGAAAGTTCTTTATGTTTCTTTGAATTCACTTCAACACCACAACCGAGAACTTTAATAAGGTCTGTGATAATTTCGCTTGAGAAAATCTTGTTATAGTCAGATTTCAGACAGTTGAGAATTTTACCTCTGACGGGAATAATCGCCTGAAATTCAGAGTCACGAGCCTGTTTACAAGCACCCAATGCTGAGTCACCTTCCACGATGAAGATTTCTCTTTCTTCAACGTTACGGCTACGGCAGTCAACAAATTTCTGAACTCTGTTTTTGAAATCGTTACTTGCTTTGAGTGTCTTTTTAAGTGTTGTACGTGTGGCTTCTGCCTTTACACGTGAACGCATATTAATAAGAATCTGGTCAGCAATTTTATCTGCTTCCATCTTATTTTCGATGAAATAAATTTCAAGCTGATGCCTGAAGAATTCAGTCATTGCATCCTGAATGAATTTGTTTGTGATTGATTTTTTAGTCTGGTTTTCGTAAGAAGTAAGTGTTGAGAAAGAACTGATTACAATTACAAGACAGTCCTCAATATCCTGGAATGTGATTTTTGAGTCAGATTTTGTGTATTTACCACTCTGTTTGAGGTAATTGTCAATCTGATAAGTAAATGCATTTCTGACGGCTTTATCAGGTGCACCGCCGTGTTCAAGGAAACTTGAGTTATGGAAAAATTCTTTCTTCTGTTTTTTGTTTGAGAAACAGAGTGAAGCGTTGATTTTAACTTTATAGTCACTTAAATCTTCACGGTCACGGCCTACTCTTTCTGCATGCCAGGTCTGAATGCCTGTGAAAGCATCTTCTTCGCCTACAAATTCTTTGACGTAGTCTTCGATACCATTTTCGTAAACATATTCAAATGTTTCAAAACCACGTGAAGTCTGATTTTTAAGAATGAATTTTATGTTGGCATTGACAACAGACTGTTTCTGCATTGTCTCCTGAAAATATTCAAGAGGAATGTTGATGTCTGTGAAAACTTCCAAGTCAGGACGCCATTTGATACGTGTACCTGTGTTACGTTTGTTGTAGGGCTCTTTAATGAGTTCACTTGCAACTTCACCTTTTTTGAAGTGAATTTCATATCTGTGGCCACCGTAGAAAATTTCAGCATCCATATATTCTGATGCATACTGAGTGGAAGTAAGACCAAGACCATTGAGACCGAGAGAATATTCGTAACTGCCTCCGTCTGAGTTTGTGTCATACTTACTACCTGCATAAAGTTCACAGAAAACAAGTTCCCAGTTATATCTTTTTTCTTTTTCGTTATAGTCAACGGGCAAACCGCGACCAAAGTCCTGAACTTCAATTGAACCGTCAAGGAAACGTGTAACCACGATTTTGTCACCGTAGCCTTCACGTGCTTCGTCAATTGAGTTTGAGAGAATTTCAAAAAAAGCATGTTCACAGCCTTCAAGACCGTTGGAGCCGAAAATAACTCCGGGACGGAGTCTGACTCTGTCCGCACCTTTAAGCTGAGAAATATTACTGTCGTTATAAGTTGATTTTTTAGCCATTCTTATGACAATCCTTTCAACACTAAATAAACATTTAATCTATTGTATTATACACTACATGTTGTTTTTTGTCAAATTATGACACATAAGAAAAGACCACTTTTTGGTACAGTGGTCTTGAGGTTTATTGTATTTTATTTTTAAGATATTCTCTTACTTGGGATGCCAGATAAAGTGAACCGCACACGGCAATAAGATTATCCTTTTTCAGTTCAAACGCTTTGTCAATTGCCTCAAAAGGACTTTCAACATCATAAACTTCATCGCAGTATTTTTTGCAGATTTCTGCTAACTCTCCTGCTTTCATTGCTCTTGGATTTGAACATTCAGTTGCAATCATTATTTTGGCATTTGTTGAAAGATTTTTAACAGATGCCGAAACATCCTTATCTGCCATCATGCTGACAACAACAATGTTTTCTTCAAAAAGAGAAAGAACCTTTTTCATCATCTCTGTTCCGCTTTCATTGTGTCCCCCGTCAAGAACAATGTCCCTTCTGAGAAATTCAACACGAGCAGCCATTGTTGTACTTTCAACACCTTTCTTTATTGCATCTTCATTTACGCCAAGTCTCAGTGCAGTCTCAACTGCTGTGAGCATGTTATAAATCTGATGTTCACCAAAAAGATGAAGTGTCAGTTCTATATCCTTATACTTTACAACGGTCTTTTCAAAAGTACATTCAGTTACTTCAAGAAGTGACAAATCAGGAACAAAGAGAGAGTTGTTTTTATCCCCTGTTGTTTCTCTGATTTTTTTGATAACTTCAAGTTCCTGCAAAGGGTAAGCAACCGTAATTGAATTTTCTTTGATAATACCGCATTTCTGTTCTGCAATTTCTGTTAAAGTATTACCGAGAATATCTGTATGGTCAAAGGAAATTGAAGTGATTACAGATGCAAGAGGTTTCTCCACCACATTTGTTGAGTCAAGAAGACCGCCAAGTCCCACTTCCAACACTACAATATCGCATTTTTCTGTGTTGTAAAAATCAAATGCCATTGCAGTAATAATTTCAAATTCTGTAGGTTCAATGCCTTCGTTATTAAGTTCTTCAACAATAGGTTTGATTTTTTCTGTAAGGGATGCTAACTTTTCGTGAGGAATCATTTCACCGTCAATCTGAATTCTTTCGCAGAAATCAACAATATAGGGAGAAGTGAAAAGTCCTGTTTTTTTGCCCTCCGCACGAAAAATGTTTGAAAGCATCGTTGAAACACTGCCCTTGCCGTTTGTACCTGCAACGTGAACAATCCGCAGATTTTTCTGCGGATTGCCAAGTTTCATAAGCAATGCTTCAATGCGTTCAAGTCCGGGCTTTGAGCCGAATTTCAGAAACGAATGGATATACTCCAAAGCATTGTCGTAAGTCATAATTTATACTCCGAGAGATGCGATACTTTCATCAAGCATCTTAATCTTTTCTGTAAGTTTTGCAGCTGCTTCTCGCTGACCTTCTACAACCTTTTCAGGTGCTTTTGCAACGAAACCGGGGTTATTAAGCTTGTTCATTACAAAGTCAAGGTCTTTCTGTGCTGCTGCACGTTCTTTTTCAAGTCTTGCCTTTTCAGCCTTAAAATCAACAAGTTCATCCATGGGAATAAACATTTTTGCATCTGCAGTAATGATTGAAACTGCACCCTGAAGGTCGAAGTTTTCACCTACTGTAACATCAGATGCACTTGCAAGTCTCTGCATGAACACACCTGCTTTTGAGAAAGTATCTTTGAAATCGCTTTCAATGTAGATATGTGCTTTCTTTGAGGGAGGAACGTTCATTTCTGCCCTA
>JAZRNJ010000347.1:0-3936 GCA_045648125.1 Acutalibacteraceae bacterium | reverse complement strand
TACTCAAAGAAAAAAACACGCAGTAAGCAGAAAGAAAAGAAGAAGAATGCTCAGAGTTTCTGTATTTCTTTTCTTTGTACTTGCAGTAGTTGTTTCCGTGGTGTTAGGTTTATCACAGGTGTTCTGTAAAGTTGACACGGTGACAGTTGAATATACAAACAAAGCACATTCATCCAAAAGGTTTTACACAGATAAGGAAGTAAAACTGAACAGCCTTATAGAAAAAGGAGATAATCTTCTTTTTGTAAGTTCAGGAGATGTCAGCCGTAAACTTGAAAAAAATCTTCCTTACATTTCTTCAGCAGTTGTGAAAAAGGATTTCCCTTCAGGCATAATTATTGAACTTACCGAATGTAAGAAAGTTTATTCATACAAGGCAGAAACAGGGTATTTTCTTGCAGATGAAAAAGGAAAGTTTATTGAACTTGCAGACGGAAAAAAAGCAAAAAAATACACCGAAGTTATCTGTAATAAAGTTGAAGCAGATACAGTGGGTGAACAGATAAAAATCGGCAAAAAGTCTGAAGATACCAAGGAGTGGAAAGATACTGAAAAAGTCCTTGATTACCTTGAACTTGTAAGAAAAAGCGGTATGAAAATCACAAAGGTTGATTTTACAAACCTTAATGATATTTACATGGAATATGACAACAGAATAGAAATACACATCGGAAAAATGTCAGATGAATCAAATGGTGTTACAGCATGGAAAAAACTTATGCTTGCAAAAAAATCCCTTGATGCAGAGGATAAAGAAAATCCTGAGCAGAAAGGAAAACTCAATATGACAATTTCAAAAAAGGCATTTTTTAAAGCAGAAACGGATACACCCGAGCAGGAAAGTGCCGTTGCAAATTAAGATTTTTCAGTCGAAAAAAGGAAAATGTAACACAAATTTCATAAAGTTTATACATATTTTTGAAATATCAACTTGTAATTTGTATTTCAGTGTGGTAGAATATACGGGAATAGAATAAATTTCCATAGGAGGAACTAAAATGGCATTCGAAATGGATAACGAATTTGAAAGCGCTGTCCAGATTAAAGTTATCGGTGTTGGCGGTGGCGGCGGAAACGCTGTTAACCGTATGATCGATGCAGGTATCAGAGGCGCAGAATTTATTTCAGTTAATACAGATAAGCAGATTCTCGGTTTCTCAAAAGCAACTCATAAACTTCAGATTGGTGAAAAATCAACAAGAGGTCAGGGTGCAGGCGGTCTTCCCGAAGTTGGCGAAAAAGCAGCAGAAGAAAGCCGTGAAATTATCACAGATCTTCTCAAAGGTACCGACATGGTGTTCATCACAGGCGGTATGGGTGGCGGCACAGGTACAGGCGCTGCTCCCGTAATTGCATCAATTGCAAAAGAACTCGGTTGTCTCACAGTCGGTGTTGTTACAAAACCCTTCAAATTTGAAGGCAGAAACCGTATGACACTTGCAGAAAAAGGTATTGCAAAACTTGCAGAGCAGGTTGACAGCCTTATTGTAATTCCCAACGACAGACTCAAATATGTCAGCGAACAGAGAATTACACTCAAAAACGCATTTGAAAAAGCTGACGAAGTTCTCCTTCAGGGTGTTCGCAGTATTTCAGAACTTATTAAAATCCCCGGATTTATCAACCTTGACTTTGCTGACGTTACAAGCGTTATGAAAGATGCAGGCTTTGCTCACATGGGTGTTGGTCGTGCAAGTGGTAAAGATAAGGCTGAAGTTGCAGCAAATGCAGCAGTTACAAGTCCTCTCCTTGAAACAGAAATCAAGGGTGCTAAGGGTGTTATCATGAGCATCAAATCTTCTGAGGATATCGACCTTGAAGATGTTGAAGTAGCAGCAGATATCATCACTCAGGCAGCAGACCCGGATGCAGTTATCACATGGGGTGTTGCTTATGATGAAAATCTTGAAGACGAAATGGTTGTTACTGTGATTGCAACAGGCTTCGGCAATGAAAACAATTCAGCAGATAAACTCTTCAGCGACATCAAAGCATCTGTAATGCCTCAGATGCCCGAAATGCCCGTGTTTACAGAAGAATCAGCACCTGCAGTTGAAGAAAAAGCAGCAGAAGGTGCAAAATCAGAGCCTGTAATGCCCAACTTTGATCCCGCTCCCAAACCGGCGGAAGCTCCCAAAAAGGAAGCAGCCCCCGCAGGTACAAAGGACAAACTTGAAGATGACGAATTTTATGTTATCCTCGACGACCTTATGAAAGGCAACTAATAAATAAAAATACTGCCCGTATTCTGAAAAAGAATACGGGCATTTTTAGTGCAGAAAGCAAGGTTCATAATGATATTCATACAATTAGTTACTTTCTCTATTGAATAAAATTTTCCAATGTGATAAAATGACGTTGTATGATTAATTGTGTATACAACGTCGGTTGAATACATTTTTTTTGGAGGATGTAAAATGAAAAACAAAGCATTACTCAAAACCTTGTCAGTAATTCTTGCTGTGTTGATGGTACTTTGTTCGGCACCATTGTCAGGATTTGTGGGGCTGAAATTCCCTGAATTAGATTTATTCGATTTCAGTATCAGCTCAGAGGCAGTGGAATTAACTGAAGAAATTTATACATATGAGGTTACAGATGGTGAAGCCACAATCACCGATTGCGATGAGTCTGCAAGTGGTGACATTGTAATTCCTTCAACATTGGGGGGCTATCCTGTCACAAGTATAGGTGATGATGCTTTCTATAATTGCTCAAACCTTACATCAATCGAAATCCCTGACAGTGTCACAAGCATAGGTGATAGGGCGTTCTATTATTGCTACAGCCTTACCTCAATTACTGTTAACGAAAATAACGCAAATTACAGCAGTGATGAGTATGGTGTACTGTACAATAAAGATAAAACAACACTGATTCAATATCCAAAAGGAAACAGAAGAGAATCTTTTGTAATCCCCGACAGTGTGACAAGTATAGGTAAAGATGCGTTCTTATATTGCGAAAATCTTACCACAGTCACAATTGGAGATAGTGTCACTCGTATAGGTTATGGTGCTTTCAGTTATTGCACAAGCCTTACATCAATAGAAATCCCCGACAGTGTCACAAGCATAGGTGATAGGGCGTTCTATTATTGCACAAGTCTTACATCAATTGAAATCCCTGACAGAGTCACAAGTATAGGTGAAGGTGCGTTTGCAATTTGTGACAGCCTTACATCGATTACTGTTGATTCAAATAATCAGTATTACAGCAGTGATGAATATGGTGTACTGTACAATAAAGATAAAACAACTCTGATTCAATATCCCATTGGAAACAGCAGAACAACTTTTGTAATTTCTGACAGTGTCACAAGTATAGGTGATTCTGCGTTCTATTTTTGTTACAGCCTTACCTCAGTCACAATCCCTGATAGTGTCACAAGCATAGGGGCGGATGCATTTTCTTGGTGCGAAAGTCTTACCACAACCACAATCGGAGATAGTGTCACAAGCATAGGTGATAATGCGTTCAATAATTGCACAAGTCTTACATCAATTGAAATCCCTGACAGTGTCACAAGTATAGGTGATTCTGCGTTCTGTTATTGCAACAGCCTTACCTCAATTACTGTTAACGAAAATAACGCAAATTACAGCAGTGATGAGTATGGTGTACTGTACAATAGGGATAAAACAACACTGATTCAATATCCAATAGGAAACAGCAGAGAAACTTTTGTAATCCCCGACAGTGCCTTAAATATAGGTGATTCTGCGTTCTGTTATTGCAACAGCCTTACATCAATCACAATCCCAGATAGTGTAACAAGCATAGGTGATTCTGCGTTCTATTATTGCCAAAGCCTTAGGTCAATCACAATCCCAGATAGTGTAACAAGCATAGGTGATTCTGCGTTCTATTATTGCCAAAGCCTTAGGTCAATCACAATCCCAGATAGTGTAGCAAGTATAGGTGAATATGTGTTCT
>JAZRNJ010000346.1:0-3642 GCA_045648125.1 Acutalibacteraceae bacterium | reverse complement strand
GAAGCAGACGGCTCACAGTCAACATACAGAGTAGTATTCAAAATGTACGAAATGGACCCCTATGTGAACGTTGCAAAAGGTTTAAGACCTGTACGTGGTGCTGTAACATTTGATAAAGACGGTACAATCCGTATCAAAATGACAAAAGGACAGACTTCAGTAGGTCTTTACAAGACAATGGCAAACGGTGCAACATTCCAGATTGTAGATGCAAACGGTAAGATTACAAATAACCCAAGTTCAGTTATGTTCTACATGACAAACAATACAGCAAACGTAACTGCGACTATGGTATTTACTCTTCCTGACGGCTCAACAAAGGAACAGAAAATCATCTTTGACATGGGACTTGCTTCTGATCCTGACCCCCTTACATATCTTACAGCAGTAAGAGGTACAGTAAGCTATCAGAACGACGGAGAAGAATACATCGAAGTCAAAGCAAACGCAGGTTCAACAGGTGTTGGTCTCAACAAAGATTGTCTTGTAAAATACACACTTACAGATGTAGAAGGTGTCATGACAGAAAATGACACACGTTATTACATCTACAAATCACAGAATCCTGATGGAGTAACAGCAAACATCAACTTCCTTCAGTCAGACGGTTCATATAAGACATATAAAGTAAAATTTGTGTTTTAACAACAAAAGGACGGATGAAAATCCGTCCTTTCATTTTTTGCAGAATGTTAATTGATAAATTGCATAGATTTATGATACGCTTATTAAAAATATAAACAGGTGATTTAAATGTTTCTGATATTATCGTTATTTGCTTTTGCAATATTAAGTGTTGTTACAACTATTCTTATAGGAGTATGGATTTACAAGGATGCCAAAAAGAGAGATATGGATGCTCTGCTCTGGACTTTACTTGCGATTCTTATTCCGTCATATATTGGTGTTATTGTCTATTTTGCTTCAAGAAGTAAGGAAAAACTTTATGTTTGTCCACGTTGCGGAAGTTCTGTAAAAGAAGATTATTCACTTTGTCCTAATTGTGCATTACAGTTTAAAAGAAAATGTAAAATTTGTGGTCTTACTTGTGACGAAAAATGGCGTAACTGTCCCAAATGTTCAAATGAACTTGACCCTATTGCTTACCCTATGGCAAAACCGTATGAACAGAAAGACCACCTTATCCGAAATGTTGTTTTACTTATAGTTGCAAATATAGTAATGTTCTTCGGGGTTTTTATCGGTTCGTTTGTAACTCTGTTTAATAGTGCTGATTTTGATTTTAATATCGGGGATTTTCAGACACCTTACATTGAATGCTTTGATGTTGATGATATGTACCCTGTTAAATTTAACTTAAGGTGATTTTATGCCACTGCAGATTATAAGACAAGATATAACTAAAATTGAATGCGATGCCATTGTGAACGCTGCGAAGAAAAGTCTGCTTGGCGGTGGGGGAGTAGATGGTGCAATTCATAAGGCAGCAGGAGAAGGTCTGCTTGAAGAGTGTAAAACTCTCGGTGGTTGTGAAACAGGCAAAGCAAAGATAACAAAGGGTTATAATCTTCCATGTGAATTTGTCATCCATACAGTAGGTCCCGTGTGGCATGATGGTGTTTCGGGCGAAGAAAATAAGCTCATTTCATGTTACCGTGAAAGTCTTAATCTTGCAAAAGAAAAAGGTTGTTCTTCTGTTGCGTTTCCTCTCATTTCTTCAGGTGCTTACGGATATCCGAAGGATAAAGCACTGAAAATTGCAATAGATACAATAAGCGATTTTCTTCTTGAAAACGACATGCTTGTGTATATCGTCATCTTTGATAAAAACGCATTTGATATCGGTAAAAAACTTTTTTCTGATATAAAGACCTTTATTGATGACAAATATATTGAACAACATCCCTATAATTTACAAAGAAGTATACGTGTTGATGAATGCGTAGAAGAATGTATCTGTTATTCTGAAGCACCAATCAAAGCAAATCTTGAAAGTTGGCTCGAAAAGGTGGATGAAAGCTTTTCTCAGATGTTGCTTCGTAAAATTGATGAAAAAGGCATGACTGATGCAGAGTGTTACAAAAAGGCAAATATTGACCGTAAGCTTTTTTCAAAGATACGGAATGATGTCGACTATAAACCTAAGAAAACAACTGCAATTGCATTTGCAATCGCCCTTGAACTTTCACTTGATGAAACAGAAGAAATGCTCAGAAAAGCAGGTTTTGCCCTTTCTCACAGCAATAAGTTTGATATAATTATTGAGTATTTTATAACAAAAGGCAATTACAATATTTTTGAAATCAATGAAGCACTTTTTGCATTTGACCAGATTTTGCTTGGTGTGTAAGAAATTATAATTTATCTGAGACTAAAAAGCCCTCCTTGTGTAAAGGAGGGTGGCAGGCGTAGCCTGACGGGAGGATTGTTAAGATTTTCTGTATTGACAATCCCTCAGTCTTTTTGCTACGCAAAAATCCAGCTCCCTTTACACAAGGGAGCCGAGCCTTACAATTAGTATCAGAGCTACAAATTATAATTTATCGTTGTGCTTCAATTTCAGCCTCCCCTTGAAAATGCAAGGGGATTTTTTGTTGAAATTTGTCGCTTTTTAAGCGACCTTTTAACAAGTGAATATCTCTATAATATAGTCGTAAGGTGAAAACACCGAGCGACTATATTAATTTTCGGAGGTATTCAGACATGAAAAAAGTAAAAAACAATATCACAGAAATGGTATTCATCCTTGACAGAAGCGGTTCAATGTATGGTCTTGAAAAAGACACAATCGGTGGCTTTAATTCGATGATTGAAAAACAGAAAGAACTTGACGGAAAATGTTATGTATCAACAGTGCTTTTTGATGACAAATCTGTTGTTCTTCACGACAGAGTAAATCTTTTACGTGTTCCTGAAATGACACGGAAAGATTATTATGTTGGAGGCAGTACTGCGCTTCTTGATGCAGTAGGTGGCGCAATACATCATATCGGCAATATCCACAAGTACGCACGTCCTGAGGATGTGCCTGAAAAGACAATTTTTGTTATCACAACAGACGGTATGGAAAATGCAAGTATAAAATATACAAGCAGTGATGTAAAAAGAATGATAGAAAAGCAGAAAGAAAAATACGGTTGGGAATTCCTGTTTATAGGTGCCAACATTGATGCAGGTCTCGAGGCAGAAAAAATCGGTATTTCAAGAAATCGTTCTGTCAATTATTCTCCTACAAGTGAAGGTACAACCAATCTTTATAATGTTGTTGAAAAGACTGTAAGAAATTACAGAGAATGCTCTGCTATTGATGAAAACTGGTCTGAAAATATCAGATGATTCAATAGGTAACAAAACTGTAACTCTTGTTGACAAAATCTGTCCTTTTTGGTATAATGAACACAAATCTTAGTGCTTCGGGAATGCCAAGGGATTTAACAGACATATCAAAACCATTTTTCTTAAAATCGGTTAGTATCTTTATGTCCCTGTCATTTTGACAGGGAATTTTTTATTAAGTCTGACTATCGTCAGCTTTAGGAGGAAAATGATGAACTTCGTTTTAAAAGATGCCAAAGTTTTTCGTAAAGGTAAGTTCATAAAAGGCGATATTCTTGTAAAAGACGGTCGCCTCAGTCATCTTTTCGGTTTTTCATCTGTTCCCAGCGATGCTATTGTTTATAA